>JALETI010000102.1 GCA_022781515.1 Lachnospiraceae bacterium | reverse complement strand
GTGGATGAAATCACAGTACGTACCATTTCCGATGGCGATACGTTGGCCATGGCGCTGCAGGCCGGTGAAATTGACATGGCTTACGGTATGGCCTATGCCAGCTATCCCTTATTTGAGAATGATGACTTTACTTTCTCCAGTACACAGACAAGCCGTTCTTTCTATTGCCAGATGAACTATGAGTCACCGGTTGTTTCCGATGCCGCTGTCCGCAAGGCCATTGCCATGGGAATCGATAAAGAAGGGTTCGTGAATACCCTGTTAAAGGGATATGGCTACGTGGGTGTCGGTGCATTTCCTGACAGCTTTTCCTTCGGTGGTCAGAATGTGACAACGGAAACTTATGATCCGGAAGGTGCAAAGAAGGTTCTGGAAGAAGCCGGCTGGGTGGACACAGACGGCGATGGATTCCGTGAAAAAGATGGACAGAAGCTGGAAATTAAATGGCTGACCTATCCCAGCCGTCAGGAACTGCCATTATTGGCAGAATCTGCTCAGGCAACGCTGAAAGCAATCGGCATGAATGTTATAATTAACTGCACCGCAGATCACAACAGTATCTGGAAGGATTCTGCGGCATGGGATGTGTATGCGGCAGCCAATGTCAATGCTGGTCTCGGCGATCCCATGAACTTCTTCTCCACCCACTGTCTGGATGCTTCCACAAAAAACCGGGGTAACTATCACAACGACAATCTGGAGAAACTGGCAGAAGAGCTGGAACACACCTTTGACAAGGAAGAACGCAGCAGACTGGCCATTGAAATGCAGCAGGAAATTCTGAATGACAATGCATTTGTATTCTGCTCCTTCCTGAAAATGAGTATGATCAGCCGCAAGGGTGTGACCGGGCTGACGGCACATCCCTGTGATTTCTATGAACTGACTGCGGATCTGAAAGTGGAAAAATAGCCTGACAGACAGAAATCAGAAACAAACAACAGATATAAAACAGCAGACAAAAACAGTTGATAGAAACAAGCAGACAAAAACAGTTGATAGCAACAAACAGATGAAAACAGTTGATAGAAACAAGCAGACAAAAACAACAGATATGAAACAGCAATAAAGACAGCAGAACAGGAGATACCATGGAAGCACTTTTACGATACGATCAGGTGGACATATCCTTTGGCGGAAAGCCGGTGGTGCAGGACATCAGCTTCACCCTTCATAAAGGGGAAATCCTCGGACTGGTGGGAGAATCCGGATCCGGCAAGTCAACGATTATTAAGGCGGCCATGGGTCTGCTGGGGAAAAACGGGCTTGTGACCAGAGGCGATATCCGGTTTGACGGGTACAATATTCCGGATCTGTCAGAAGCACAGCTTCGACACATTCGCGGTGGGAAAATCAGTATGATTTTTCAGGATGCCGGTGCATCACTCTGTCCGATCCGGACCATTGGGGATCAGATTTATGAGAGTATGGCAGCTCATGGATCCATAAGTAAAGAAGAAGCACGAAACGCTGCCATGGAACTGTTTTCGCAGCTGCGTTTTCAGGATCCGGACCGCATCTGGAACAGCTACCCCTTTGAACTGTCCGGCGGCATGAATCAGCGGATAGGGATTGCCATTGCCATGCTGATGAATCCTTCTGTTCTGCTGGCCGATGAACCCACCAGTGCACTGGACGTACTGGTACAGCGTCAGGTGGTACAGGAAATGATGAGCCTTCGGGAGCTGTTTGGTACAGCGATCATTATGGTATCCCATGATATCGGTGTGGTGTCTGCCATGGCCGATACCGTCATGGTTTTACAGAATGGCAGATGCATGGGATATGGACCGGCCAAAGAGGTGCTTGAGAATCCGCAGAATGCTTATACACAGAAACTGTTATCTGCGGTTCCCAGACTGCGCAGGCCGGAACGGCGCACAAAAATCAACTGAATCAGCGAGACATACGGGACTGATAAGTGAAGAGAGGCAGAGGATATCATGGATACAATTCTGGAACTGAAGAACGTCACCAGATCATTTAAAAACCAGGGAAAAGAAGCGGTAAAAGCGGTGGATCGGGTTTCCATTGCGGTAAAGCCCGGTGAAGTATATGGGATTGTGGGGGAATCCGGTTCCGGGAAAAGTACCATTGCCAGACTGATCACCCGGCTGATTGATACAAGCAGCGGGGAAATCTGGTTTGAAGGGGTAAATATCACACATCTGCATGGAGCAAAACTGCGGAAAATCTATGAGGATATGCAGATGGTGTTTCAGAATCCGGTGGGCTCCTTTGATCCCCGTAAAACCCTGGGATACGGAATCGGGGAAGGATTGAAAAACCGCGGGATTCCGAAAAAAGAGATCCGCAGAAGAGTGGCAGAACTGCTGGAACAGTGCGGGCTGCAGCCGGAACTTGCGGACCGCTATCCCGGTGAAGTATCCGGCGGACAATGCCAGCGGGCTGCCATTGCAAGGGCACTGGCCGTAAACCCCAGACTGATTATCCTGGACGAAGCCACCAGCAGTCTGGATGTGACGGTTCAGCAGCAGATTCTGGAGCTGCTTGCGAAACTGCAGAAGGAACAGAACCTGACCTATATTTTCATTTGCCATAATCTGGCTCTGGTTCAGATGTTCTGTGACCGGGTTGCGGTTATGTACAATGGCAAAGTTGTGGAAGAAGGGCTTCCGGACGATGTGATCTGGAATCCTCAGACCGAATATACAAAAAATCTGGTGGAATCATGTTATCTCTGCTGAATAGAGAAATTCAGGACTCGCCCGCGGGTCCCGCCTGATATATAAGCTCTGAAAGTGTGAATCGGAAAAGTCGGATAAAAGATCTGACCCGGACGATTCCTCTTTCAGAGCTTTTACTGTTTTTTTACATTTTTTCGATAGCAGATTTTACTTCCTGTCTTTAAACTGTATTCCGTATTCAAATTGGATGCAGATAAAAAAATGCACAGGGTCCGGTCTGTACAGAAAACAGTTCCCTTTTCGGGTCCGTGCATGAAACAACAGGCGTAAAGCCGGAAAAGGGGATATATATGAAAGGAAACCTGAAAAAAATATCAGAGGGAGCAGCGAAATATATTTTTCTGCTCTTCGGTTCTCTGGCTGTGGTGTCTGTGCTGGCAATTACATTTTATATGTTTGTCAAAGGACTTCCGGCTCTGGCTCAGGTGGGGGTAACGGATCTTCTGTTTGGAACCGTATGGAAACCCACAGCGGCAGAACCTTCTTATGGAATTTTCTATATCATTCTTTCGTCCATAATCGGTACCATGGGAGCTGTTCTGATCGGCGTTCCCATTGGTCTTCTGACAGCGGTATTCTTAACGGACTATACCAGCGGAAGCCCCCGGGGAAGAAAGTTATCCGGGATTCTGACTGCAGCAGTTGAGCTGCTGGCAGCAATACCGTCGGTTATCTACGGTCTGATTGGTATGATGATACTGAATCCGTTTATGTATAGGCTGGAAAAAATCATTTTTGCCGATTCCGAGACACATCAGTTCACCGGCGGTTCCAATATGATTTCAGCGATTATCGTGCTGGCGGTCATGATTCTCCCCACAGTGATCAATATCAGCGCATCTTCCATTCGGGCAGTTCCACAGAGTCTGCGGTCTGCATCCCTTGGACTGGGTGCCACAAAACTGCAGACCATTTTCCTGGTGGTGATCCCGGCAGCAAAGTCAGGCATCATGACCGGTGTGGTGCTGGGTGTCGGCAGAGCTCTTGGTGAAGCCATGGCCATCAATATGGTTGCGGGCGGGGCAGTCAATCTCCCTCTCCCTTTCAACTCCGTCCGCTTCCTGACCACCCAGCTGGTAAGTGAAATGGGTTATTCCTCAGGCCTGCACCGTCAGGTTCTGTTTACAGTGGGACTGGTATTGTACATTTTCATTGTACTGATCAATATCCTTCTGTCCAATATGAAAAAGAAAGGGGAATAAAACCATGATGAAGAAAAAAACGAGACCGGCAGAGACCGTTCTGAAAGGTCTGATTCTGTTCAGCGCATTACTATCCATTGTGCTGCTGGCCGTCATTATTATTTACGTTGTCAACAGGGGAATTCAGAATGTCAGCCCATCCTTTCTGACCACAGTGACTTCAGCTCGAAGAGGAACAAAGGGGATTGCCGGAAACATAGTCAATACACTTTTGATTATTATTGTATCCATGGTGATTGCCGGTCCGGTGGGTGTGGGTGCCGCCATCTATCTGAATGAATATGCCAGACCGGGGAAACTGGTGCAGATCATCGAATTTGCCACAGAGGTTTTATCCGGTATCCCATCAATCATCTTTGGTTTATTTGGTATGATGTTTTTCGTGGAAACCCTTGGACTGGGATACTGTATTCTGAGCGGTTCCCTGACCCTGAGTCTGATGGTGCTTCCATTGATTACGCGAAATACTCAGGAGGCTTTGAAAACCGTACCGGATGGATATCGGAGCGGCGCCATCGGTCTGGGTGCGGGAAAATGGTACATGATCCGGACGATTCTGATTCCGTCTGCTATGCCCGGTATTATCACCGGTGTCATTCTGGCAGTGGGACGTATCGTTGGTGAGTCGGCAGCTCTGCTGCTGACAGCAGGTTCCGCCAAACTGCTTCCGGTGGGTATTTTCGGAAAGAAAGGATTATTCAGCAAGATATTCCAGTCAGGTGGATCGCTGACCGTACAGCTCTATCTGTCAGCCACCAGTGAAAGCGATTTTGACACGGCATTTGGTACCGCTCTGGTATTGCTGGTCATTGTATTTCTGATTAATGTAATGACAAAGAAACTGACATCAGGTATGAACCGCTGCTCCGAATGAGACAGCAGAAAATAATAAAGAAAGAAAAGGCAGTAGAGAATGGTGAATCGAACAGATAATAATACAAAAATTTCCGTAAAGAATCTGAATCTTTACTATGGAGAAAACCATGCATTAAAAGATATCAACATGGATATTTATGAAAACACGGTAACTGCATTGATCGGTCCTTCCGGCTGCGGTAAATCCACTTTTCTGAAAACATTGAACCGTATGAATGATCTGGTGGAAAATGTCCGGATCACCGGGGATATTATGCTGGAACAGGAAAATATTTATGATGAAAAAATTGACACGACCGTATTAAGAGAACATGTGGGTATGGTATTTCAGCAGCCCAATCCCTTTCCCATGAGTATTTACGACAACATTGCGTATGGTCCCAGAGTACACGGCATTCGTGACAGGAAAAAGCTGGATCAGATTGTGGAAGAAAGTCTGCGCGGTGCGGCTATTTTCGATGAAGTAAAGGATCGTCTGAAAAAATCCGCACTGGGACTGTCCGGCGGTCAGCAGCAGAGAATCTGCATTGCCAGAGCACTGGCAGTAAAACCATCTGTTCTTCTGATGGACGAACCCACTTCCGCCCTGGATCCCATCTCCACCGCAAAAATTGAGGAACTGATGGAAGAACTGAAAAAGCAGTATACCATTGTAATTGTTACCCATAACATGCAGCAGGCCCTTCGTGTATCTGATTACACCGCATTTTTCCTGACCGGAGAAATGGTGGAATACGCAGATACAGAGACTCTGTTCTCCTATCCGCAGGATAAGCGGACAGAGGACTACATTACGGGCCGGTTTGGATGATAAAATGATAAAATAAAGAAATAAGACGGATGGAACATGAAAATAAAATATGAGGATTGAGGACTGAGATATGAGAAGTAAATTTGATGAGCAGCTGAAAAAACTGAATCAGGAACTGCTTTATATGGGAACTATGATTGAGGAGAACATTCAGCAGGCCATAGAGGCACTGGTAAAATCCGATGTGAAAAAAGCAGAGAGAATCGTGGAAAATGACGAAATGATTGATCAGAAACAGCGTGATATCGAGAGACTCTGTTTTAATCTTCTGATTCAGCAGCAGCCGGTTGCCAAAGATCTGAGGGTTATCACAGCTGCATTGAAGATGGTAACCGACATGGAACGAATCGGCGATCATGCGGTGGATATCAGTGAAATTACGGTTCTCCTTGCCAGTCAGGGGGAAAGAAATAATTATGATACCCTTTCCAAAATGGCATCGGAAGCTTCCGTTATGCTGATCAGCAGTATTGATGCCTTTGCGGAAAAAAGTAAAGAAAAAGCAGAGGAAGTCATTGCCCATGATGATGTGGTGGATGAACTGTTCCTGCAGATCAAGGATGAACTGGTGAAACAGATCCGGGAAACCAGAACCCATGGAGAGCAGGAAATGGATCTGCTGATGATTGCCAAATACCTGGAACGAATCGGCGATCATGCCACCAATATCGCAGAGTGGGTTATTTTCTCATTAAACAATTCAGTACAGACGAAGAACAGAAACTGACGGATATACCAGAAAACGGAAGACTGCAGGCAGGATAAAAACTGTAAATTTTACATATATTTTACAGAAACCTGCCTGTAGTTTTTACTTTTCTCCAATATAGTAAAAAGAAAGTAAAATCCAACAAAATGGTTTTACGAATCTATTTCTACCATGGGGTTAAATCTATCTGACCCCAACATCATAATGTGATATCTGGAGGAGCTTTTATGAACATTTTTGGTATACTTACGATGATAGGAGGACTCGCTCTCTTTCTGTATGGTATGGATGTAATGGGGGGCAGTCTGTCCAGGCTGTCCGGCGGCAAACTGGAAAGCATTCTGGAGCGTCTGACTTCCAGACGGTTGTATGCAGTCTTGCTGGGTGCCATGGTTACTGCGGTAATCCAGTCGTCTTCAGCAACTACCGTAATGGTGGTTGGTTTTGTAAATTCCGGTATTATGCATCTTTCCCAGGCGGTGGGCATCATTATGGGTGCCAATGTTGGTACAACCATCACTTCCTGGATGTTATCCCTGACCGGAATTTCCGGTGATAATCTGTTCATTCAGATGCTGAAACCCAGTTCATTTTCCCCGATTCTGGCTGCCATCGGTATTATTCTGATCATGACCACCGATGAAAATGACAAAAAGAACGATGTGGGAACGATTCTGATCGGTTTTGCCATTCTGATGTTCGGTATGGAAACCATGAGCGGTGCAGTTGCTCCGCTGGCTGGAAATGAACGGTTTACCGGTATTCTCACCATGTTCAGCAATCCGATTCTCGGTATGGCAGCCGGTGCTCTTCTGACGGCTGTGATTCAGAGTTCTTCTGCATCCGTCGGTATTTTACAGGCTTTGTGTGCCACCGGTGCAGTGGGATACGGAACAGCCATTCCCATTATCATGGGTCAGAATATCGGTACCTGTGTGACTGCAATCCTGTCATCTGTGGGTGCCAGCAAAAATGCAAGAAGAGCATCCATGATTCATCTGTATTTCAATCTGATCGGAACCGTTATTTTCATGGCAGTATTCTATGGTTTAAACAGTGTGCTGCATTTTTCGTTCCTGGGAGATTCCGCCAATGCGGTGGGTATTGCCATCATCCACAGTTTATTTAATGTGGGATGTGCAGTTCTTCTGTTCCCCTTTGCCGGTTATCTGGTAAAACTGGCAGAACTGACAGTCAAGGATCGTCCGGAAGACAGAGAAACCGATTCTGCTGCAAAAAGAGAATTACCCACAGAACTGGCGGCATTGGACGAACGTTTTCTGGGCAATCCGGCGTTTGCCATGGAGCTTTGTCGGAACGCTGTGAATGCCATGGCAGAAGAAACGAAACGGACCATATGCCTTGCATTGGATATTCTGAAGGAATATAATGAAGAAAAAGCGCAGGCTGTCGTTGAGTCTGAGCAGCTGATTGACTATTACGAAGATATTCTGGGCTCTTACATGGTGAAACTGTCAGGAAAAAACCTTTCCAAAGCAGATTCCAGAAGCCTTTCCATCCTGCTCCATTGCAGCAGTGACCTGGAGCGTATTTCAGACCATGCGGCCAATATCCGGAACTCAGCTGTGGAGATGAGGGAAAAACGACAGGAATTTTCAGAGGGAGCATACGAAGAACTGAACGTTCTGATTCAGGCAATCCGTGACATCGTCAGTCTCACGGAAAATGTATTCCGGAACCGCAATGTGGAAGGTGCGAAAAATGTGGAACCTCTGGAAGAAGTAATTGACAGTCTGAACGTTTCCCTGCGTCAGCGTCATATCAAACGGCTTCGCAATGGAAACTGTACCATTGAACTGGGAATTATTCTGGAAGATATTATCACCGATCTGGAGCGGGTATCCGATCACTGTTCCAATATTGCAGTCTGTCTGATTGAAGTCAGTGAGGATGGATTTGATACCCACGAATATCTGGACATCAATCTGAAGCAGTCCGACTGGTTTATGATGGAAGTAAACCGCTTGAAAGAGATTTACAAACTGCCGAAAAATCTGGAAAAGATATCCTGAGGAAGAATCTGAAAAACAGATCTGGCCGGACTGGGACGGCAGAAGAGGTGAATGCTGCAAAGAAACAGATACTATAGAACAAAATGAGGAAAGAAGGCAGATTTATGGCTTTGATTTATATTGTAGAAGACGATGCCAATATTCGCGAGATCGAGACGATTGCTTTGTCAAACAGCGGACATGAAGTACTGGCTTTTGAAAATGCAGCGTCATTTTATAAAAAGCTGGAGACACTGCTTCCGGATCTGCTGGTACTGGATATCATGCTTCCGGATGAGGACGGCTATGCAGTTTTGAAAAAGCTTCGTTCCAGAACAGAGACCAGACGTCTTCCTATCATCATGGTTACTGCGAAAACCATGGAAATTGATATGATCCGCGGACTGGACAGCGGGGCGGATGATTATATTAAGAAACCATTTTCTATCATGGAGCTGATCACCCGTGTCAAGGCACTGCTGCGCAGATGCGAAGGGGAAAATGAAGAAATTCTGGAGCTGGGGCAGATTGTGATAGACAATGTGCGGCACAGATGCACCGTGGGCGGAATCATTCTGGAACTGACCTATAAAGAGCATGAACTGTTGAAATATCTGATGATCAACAAAGGAATTGCCCTTTCCAGAGAGCAGATTATGATGAATGTGTGGGGGACGGAGTTTGAAGGCGAGTCACGTACGGTGGATATGCATATCAAAACCCTTCGCCAGAAGCTGGGAAAGAGCGGTGAACATATTAAAACCGTGAGAAATGTGGGGTATCTCATAGAATGATACCAGGGTCAAAGTCTTTTGCCCCCAACATCACGGAATCAATGGAATCTCACAGAATAAACGGAGTTGATCGGAATGAAACAGAAAATTAATTTAAGTCTGATGACCCTTTCGGTGCTGGCCATTTTTGTCACCATGTTTTGCCTTACTTCGGTTTATTACAACCTGTTTCAGGAACAGGTCCGGAAAGACCTGAAAATTGAAGCCAGGATGCTTTCGGAGACCGGCATTTCCCGACTGGTGGAAAATCAGGGGTTTATCGGTGACGAAGAGATTCGGATTACCTGGATTTCTCAGGATGGGCAGGTCCTTTATGACAACGATGTAGATACCCATTATTTGACCAATCATCTGGACCGGGAAGAGGTAAAAGCTGCTTTTGAAACCGGTTTCGGGGAATCGGTCCGGGAATCCGATACTATGAACATGCGGACCTTCTATTATGCAGTATTACTGGAGGATGGAACGGTTCTTCGCGTGTCCACAAGGGCAAGGAGTCTGGTCAGTGTATTTTTCTCTGCCTTTCCGGTGATGATTCTGATTCTGCTGGTTATTCTGGGTCTGTGTCTGGTGCTCAGCCATCTGCTCACCAGACAGCTTCTGGAACCGATCCGGGAAATGGCAGAGGATCTGGAAAATGTTCCTGCAACCTCCACATATTCGGAGCTTTCTCCCTTTCTGGATCGAATCCGGGAGCAGCATGAGGACATACTGGCGGCGGCCAGAAGCCGTCAGGATTTCACGGCCAATGTATCCCATGAGCTGAAAACACCCATTACTGCTATTTCCGGATATGCAGAGCTGATTGAAAACCGTATGGTCGATGAAAAACAGCAGATTAAATTTGCCGGAGATATCCGGAAAAATGCCGATCGGCTGGTTTCTCTGATCAACGATATTATCCGGCTTTCTGAATTGGATTATGGAGGCGGTACACTGGACTTTACTTCTGTGGATCTTTATGAAGTGGCAGAGGAGCGGATTGAGCTGCTGCGTACCAATGCCGGAAGAAAAAATGTTTCGCTGATTCTTACGGGAAGCAGCTGCATGGTGACTTCCAACCGCAGTCTTCTGATTGAACTGATTGACAATCTGGTTCAGAATGCCATTCGCTATAATATTCCCAATGGATCCGTCAACATACTGGTGGAGCAGAGGGGTGGAAATGCGGTGCTGCAGGTTTCCGATACGGGAATCGGAATTCCCAAGGCTGATCAGAGCCGTGTGTTTGAACGGTTTTACCGGGTGGATAAAAGCAGATCCAGGGAAACCGGCGGAACCGGTCTGGGGCTCGCCATTGTCAAACATATTGTGGAACTGCATCAAGGAACCATCCGATTGGAAAGTGAAATGGGAAAAGGAACGAAGATACGGATTGAATTGTAAATGCAATAGTTCCGACATTCATCTGCTTCTTGTGTCATAGTTTAGCGTGATAAATCTATAAACCGGAAATTTTTCATTTTCTCTTGATTTTTCTTGTACTATTTGCTAAAATACTTTCATCTTGTAAAGTGTGTGTAACATGATGTCAGTTGAAACACAGATATGCACCTGCGGGAATCGATTTTCTGTCAGGGTGAGAAATCGGTGCAACTGCTGGCGGATTACACTCTGGAGACACCCGATGCGGGGGCCGAAGGGGCAAGGATATTCCGAAACTCTCAGGCAAAAGGACAGAGCTGATTTTTCAGATAGGAACAAAGAAGTTCCTCCCTGTATTCTTTGCGTGTATTTTGGATGTGCTCCTGAGAGTACATCCTTTTTATTTTGTCTGCTGTGCAGACAGACTTTATAGTAATACCGGGGGATACACATATTTTATCAGATTGGACAGATTATGATGCTTGTATTCTGTTGGAAAAAGGAAATAATACAGATGTTTTGCCTGGCAGGGCGAATCATCTGTACAGGAGGAAGGAGAAGACTCTATGATCGAAACTATTACCAATATTAATTCGATGGTGAATAACATCGTATGGGGCTGGCCGGCATTGATCCTTCTGGGATTTGTTGGTGTCCTGATGACTTTTATGACAAAGTTTTTCCAGATTACACACTTCAAACACTGGATCGTACATACCATCGGTGCCATTTTCGGTGACAAACATGTAACACAGCATACAGCTGACCGGTCCATTTCCCAGTTTCAGTCCCTTTGTACGGCACTGGCAGCTACAGTAGGTACCGGTAATATTGTAGGTGTTGCAGGTGCGATTGCAGCGGGCGGTCCCGGTGCTGTATTCTGGATGTGGCTGATTGCATTCTTTGGCATGATGACAAACTACTCTGAAAACGTTCTGGGTATTTTATATCGCCGTAAAGATGATAAGGGCGAATGGCACGGCGGTGCTATGTACTATCTGAAGGATGGTCTGGGTGCCAAACCCGGTATGAAGGGCATTGGTACCGTTCTGGCAATTCTGTTCTCACTGTTCTGTCTGCTGGCTTCTTTTGGTATCGGCAACATGAGTCAGGTAAACTCCATGGTATCCAATATCCATACCGCATTCGGTATTCCCAACATGGCTACCGGTTTGTTCCTGGTAGTGGCAGTTGGTGCTGTTATCCTTGGCGGTCTGAAGAGAGTTGCAAGAATTACTGAAAAACTCGTTCCTTTTATGGTTGTTTTATACTTCCTTGGAACAATTATTATTATTGCCACTCATTTTACATCTATTCCCGCAATTTTCGTTGCTATTTTCAAGGGTGCGTTCTCCGTAGAGGCAGTTGCAGGCGGAGGTTTTGGTGCAGGTATTGCCATGGCCATGAAGATGGGCTTCAAGCGTGGTGTATTCTCCAATGAAGCAGGTCTTGGTTCATCCGTTATGGTTCATTCCAGTTCCAACGTAAAGGAACCCGTCCGTCAGGGTATGTGGGGTATCTTTGAAGTATTTGCAGATACCATTATTGTATGTACACTGACCGCAATCACAATCTTAAGCTCTGACGCTGTTGATCTGACCACCGGTCTGCTGACCGCAAAGGGCGAAGCAGTTGGTTCCAGTTCTCTGATGAGCTATTCATTTGAACAGACCTTTGGATCTCTTGGTTCTGCATTCATCGCACTGGCAATTTTGTTATTTGCTTACTCCACTGTTCTGGGATGGAGCCACTATGGTACAACTGCATGCCGCTATCTGTTCGGTGAAGGTGCGGTAATGGCTTACCGTGTGATCTTTGTTGTGGTAGTATTCCTGGGCTCCATGATGGAAGCACAGCTGGCATGGGATATTTCCGATACCTTCAATGGTATGATGATGATCCCCAACTTAATTGGTGTGCTGGTATTGTCGCCCATGGTAATGAAGTGTACGCATAACTACGTACAGCGTCGTATCCTGCATCAGGATGTCAAACCCATGCTTTCCGTATTCCCTGATATTCAGGCAGAACAGGAAGCTACTCTGACAGAGGATGCGGACTGATTCACCGAAAGAAATTAAATTGTATTCTGAAACATTTGGAGCTGTCGCACTAATTTAGTGTGCAGCTCCTTTTTCGCACTTCAAGCCAGTCAGTATATCTACCACGGGTACAGATGAATGTATCCTTTTGGTGGATATATCTGCACTGGCTTTTGTGCTCGTTTGCAAAAAAATCAGATTTGCGATTGTACGGCAGCCTTTTTTTCTGAAAGATTACAGAAAAGACGATGCAGGTTTGACAAAAATGTATTATACTGTTGATATCAATAGAAAAAAGAAGGAAACAGAATGGGACTTTTTGGAAATAACAAAAAAGATAGTAAGAAAAAAGAGGAACATAAGCGGCCGGATTTACCGCAGACACTGAGCCCGGAAGACCTTCGCAAAATCGGCAGGGCCATGTACATGAAACCAAAGAATTCAGATGATCGGAAGAGAGGATTCCTTTATTTAAAAGAGGCGGAGAAAAGAGGAGATCTGGAGGCTGCCTATTTTATCGGAAATCTGTATCTGCATGGGAGTGAAACACCGGAAAGCGGAAAAGCGGATGAAGAAGGAAAAAAACTTCTGATGAAGGCGGCAGAACATGGTTTTACAAAGGCTCAGAGCATATTGGATCGTATCTGTCTGGAAGAGTATTTCCGAAGCATCAGCAGCAGGATGGTGGGAAGAAATCCCCAAAAGGGAGAACTGGTTGATTTTAACGGAAAGAAAATACAGATTAATAAAACCGGCTATCATACACCGGTTGATGCAAGACTGGTGTTTGAGAAAGGGCAGAATAAGCTTTTGCTGGAGGCCAATCTGGTACCGCTGGACATGAAAGATATGGCCAATAAGGATGACATCATGGATGCTGTCAAAGAAGGAATCTATGAGTGGGATGGAAGTTATGAAGTGTTCGGGGGGCAGAAGCTTCAGGTGGAAATCCGTTTAACAACGGATTCACGTCCCTATGACAATGTCTATATCTGTCCCATCGAAATGCTCACTGATAAAACAGTAAATCGATTCCGGAATGAGCTGCATTTCCGAAGCAAGGATCATCTGGAAAAGCAGAAGACATTGTATACCGGCAGTGATGCTGCCCGGTGGAAAGCCACCAGCCGGAAAGTAATCTGTCTGTCCTGCACAGAAAAGCGGTATACCGACTATAAAATAATTAAAAACACGGCCAAACACGAATTTGGCCATGTACTGGGTCTGGGCGACCTGTATCAGAGTAAAACAGAAAATCTGGAAGGCGTGAAACTGGGAACTTACCGGGAACTGGATCCGTTTTATCTGGCAGATGGCATGTATAATTCCGTGATGTCAAATCCGGGAGGACCGGTGACCAACAATGATATCGAGATGGTTGTGCTGGCTTTCTGGAAGAATGCCTTTCAGGCTTTTCAGAAGTGTAAAGGGGCAAAGCCTTCCGAAGCTTTGGGGAAGGGGAACTGAGAAGATTTTTCTTTGCCCCCCAAAATCACTGTATTTCCCAGAATAGGGTAGCTACGGTGGTGTGAACCGTATCCCGGATCATTCCATCCTCTGCAATGGATTCAAAGTGGTTTCGGATAATGGTCCGATCCTCGTCTGTGATGGGACGTGACAGTTTTGCCCGATCCAGACACCAGGATATGGCAGTTTCCACTGTGCGGACCGGTTTCCAGATTTCCTGCCGGTAAAAAACCTGTGACCGGATGCCGTGGAGTTCCAGATAAAGGCGGCAGTTGTTCAGCTTTTCATCCTGCGGTTTTTCATCGGATCGAATATGAATCAGAGACAGGGCGTGGTCCATTCCCGCATCCTGTCTTTTTATATTGCTTTCCAGAAAACCGTACCGACGGCTGCAGTTTACCATTTTCTCAAAGGAATCATAATCGCAGATGGCCGGTGTCATGCGGGCAAATACCAGGTCAAAACAGTGATAAAAACCATCCTTTTTCAGGTCCAGCGTATCCCAGTCTACGCAGGAAAAGGAGGCATTTTCATATCCGGCGGCAGCCACTTTCCGATTGCAGGCGGCAATCATTTCCGGAGAAATATCCACGCCAAGTACCGAATGTACATACGGAGCCAGTGCAAGCGAGTATATGCCGGCACCGCAGCCGATGTCCAGGCATTTCATTTCCTGGTTCAGATTCACCTGCTGTGCAATCAGATGCAGGAAATCGTCTTCCGAAAGAGAAGGAATTTCTTTCTTTTCATAGTTGGGTGCAGACTGGTTCCACATATGAATCTGTGTTTCCGGATCCCGGTTCTGCACCCACTGTTTTCTTAAAATATCCAAATCAGTCATATTATTCAAACAGGCAGCTTCCATTGGTTTCAATTACTTTTTTGTACCAGTAGAAGGATTTTTTAGGAATTCGTTTATAAGTTCCGTTACCGTAATCATCGCAATCCACATAAATGTATCCGTACCGTTTTGACATTTGTTTGGTGGATTCGGAAACCAGGTCGATGCATCCCCAGGAAGTATAACCAAGACATTCGACACCGTCCAGTTCCATGGCATCCAGCATGGAACGGAAATGGGCATCCAGATAATCAATACGGTACTGGTCATCAATGGTGCCGTCTTCTTTCACCTGATCCACGGCACCGAGTCCGTTTTCTACGATGAACAGCGGTTTGCGATAGCGGTCATAGAGATCCACCATGGATATCCGCAGACCGATGGGATCAATCTGCCAGCCCCAGTCGGAGGCGGGAAGATAGGGATTTTTCACGGCAGTAATCGTGTTGCCTGCCGCAGTGTCCAGATCATCCGGGGCGGTTTTCGGATCGGCAGAACAGGAAGAATGGTAGTAGGAGAAGGATACGAAGTCCACAGGATAGGCTTTCATAATCGCATCGTCATCCTGTTCCTTTCGGATATGGATTCCGTTATTGGCAAAATGGGACAGCAGGTAGGCGGGGTATTCGCCGAATACCTGTGTGTCGCTGTAGCAGTAGGTGCTGCGCATCATCTGCTGGGCCATCAGTACATCCTCCGGCCGGCAGGTATAAGGGTAATAAGTCAGTTTGGTCAGCATACAGCCCACCATGGAACCGGGGATGATTTCATGACAGATTTTCGTTGCCAGAGCCGATGCGACAAACTGATGATGCATGGCCTGAAAGATGACTTCTTCAAAGTTCATGCCGGGAAAACGGTCCTCAACCAGTCCGCCGGTGGTATAGGGGTGACGGATCATGGAATCCACTTCGTTGAAAGTCAGCCAGTACTTCACCTTGTCTTTGTAGCGGGTACAGATGGTTTCCACATAACGGGTGAAGAATCCAATCACTTCTCTGGAATACCAGCCCCGGTAATTCAGAACCAGATTCAGAGGCGGTTCATAATGGGACATGGTTACCAGCGGTTCAATACCGTATTTCAGACATTCATCAAATACCCGGTCATAAAAGGCCAGTCCTTCCTCGTTGGGAACGGCATCATCACCGTTGGGGAAAATACGGGACCATGCAATGGACATACGAAATACTTTAAATCCCATTTCCGCCATCATGCGGATATCTTCTTTATAGTGATGATAGAAGTCGGAACCATGGCGTTTGGGGTAGTTCACTTCATCTTCCGGATGTGCCAGTGCTTCTTCAATGTCAGCAGATGTCACGGCATTCTGCGCTTTGTAATCTTTTACATCAATATCCAGATGGGAGCGGGCACAGTCTGAAACAGACCAGCCTTTGCCTCCCTCATTCCAGCCTCCTTCAAACTGATTGGCAGCGGTGGCGCCGCCCCAGAGAAATCCTTTGGGGAAAGAACGTTTTTTCATGATCAGATCCTCCTGAAATAACATTTCGTTTGTAAATTTCCGAACAGTTACAGTATAATTTGCTTACTGTCCGGAGACAAGCAGATTTACACAAAAAGTGCGTTGGATTAGATAGAAAAATATATGAAAATGAGGTAGAATTATCACTGAATGTTCTCACCTGCAGTGGATGAGAAAATGAGAACTACATCTGAATGCTTTCACCTGCAGTGGATGAGAAAATGAAAACTACATTGAAATGATCTCATCTGCATGGGATGATTTGATGAAAAACGTATGAAATAGAAGAAACAGGAGAGAAGAATATGAACGATTCCGGTTGGAAAAAAGCAGCCGCGGCCGCATTTCCAAAGACATTGCCGGTACTGGCAGGTTATGTAGTACTTGGATTTGGATTCGGACTGCTGCTGCAAAGCAAGGGATATTTATATGATTCTTGTGCAGGTGGTGTTTGTTCCCTGATTTTGTGATATACTGGAACTGTTCAGAAATTCAGAAAAAAGATGAAAGGATTCCGGATGAAAGGTCAGTCTGTAAATGGCTGGCCTGACAGAAAATTGTATCTGGCAGATTGCTCGCAGGTTGTTTTATATATGGATTTGGAAATGGAGGGATCGGTATGAGAATGTTGGATCTGATTGCAAAAAAAAGAGATGGAGGATCACTCAGTGCAGAGGAGATTCATTTTCTGGTAAAAGGTTATGTGGACGGAACCATTCCGGACTATCAGATGTCCGCCTTTCTGATGGCTGTCTATTTTCAGGGGATGACGGAAGAAGAAACCGTGGCCATGACGCTGGAAACGGCTCATTCCGGAGAAATGGCAGATCTGTCAGCCATTGAAGGAATCAAGGTTGACAAACATTCAACCGGCGGTGTAGGCGACAAGACCACCATGATCGTGGTTCCCATGGCAGCAGCCTGTGGCGTGAAAGTGGCAAAGATGTCCGGCAGAGGTCTGGGTCATACAGGCGGTACGGTGGATAAACTGGAGTCCATTCCCGGCTTCCGGACCACACTGGATCAGAAGGAATTTTTTGATATTGTAAACAGGATCGGATTAAGTGTCATCGGGCAGTCCGGCAACCTGACACCGGCAGATAAAAAAATGTATGCCCTCAGGGATGTTACTGCAACAGTTGAAAGCATTCCGTTGATTGCTGTTTCCATTATGAGCAAAAAACTGGCAGCAGGCAGTGATTGTATTGTTCTGGATGTGAAAACAGGAAGCGGAGCATTTATGAAAACAGTGGAAGATTCCATTGCCCTGGCAAGAGAAATGGTTTCCATCGGCACCAATGCAGGACGAAAAACAGTGGCTCTGATTACAGACATGGATATTCCTCTGGGTTTTGAAATCGGAAACAGTCTGGAAGTAAAGGAAGCCATCCGCGTGCTGAAGGGAGAAGGACCGGAGGATCTGACTGCCGTATGTGTGGAACTGGCTGCCAATATGATTCATCTGGCAGGGAAAGGCGGAATGGAAAGCTGCAGAGAACAGGTGAAGCAGGTAATTGCTGACGGCACTGCACTGAAACGATTCCGGGACATGGTGGAAGCCCAGGGAGGGGATCCCGCTTGTATTGATGATCCGGAACGGTTTCCGAAAGCCGCATTCTGCTATGAGGTAAGAGCACAGCATACCGGTTATATTACCCATATGGATACAGAGGCCTGTGGTATTGCTTCCTGCCTTCTGGGAGCAGGACGGGAAACCAAGGAAAGCAGTATCGATTATGCGGCAGGTATTACTCTGAAAAAGAAAACGGGAGATTACGTCACAAAAGGAGAAGTGGTGGCAGAATTCCATGCGGAAAAAGAAGCATTCTTTAAAGAAGCCGAACTGCGTTTTCAGGAGGCCTTGACCATTGCATCGAATCCGCCGGAGAAAAAGCCGTTTATTTATGCCCGAGTGACTGCCGATGGTGTGGAAAAATAAAGCATGGGGCTGTCGCACTAATTTAGTGTGCGGTCCCTTTTTGGCACTTCAAGGCAGTCGGTATATCCACCACGGGTACAGAACCGAATGCACCCTTTTGGGTTCTTCCGCAATTATCCGTTTTTTGCTTCCAATGAAATTATTTCTGGGATAAAATGTTGGTATCAAAGAAAGGCGGTATATGATAATGAATGATTCGTTGAAGTTGGATATGTTTTTCCCAGATGAGTTGCTGTCAATTACTTCTGTTGACCATGATGACAGTTCTATTCATATTAAAATGCGATCCAAAACACATTCTTCCAAATGTCCGGAGGGTGGTCAGGAAACCAAAACTTATCATGGGACATATTTACGCAAAGTTCAGGATCTGCCGATTTTGGGAAAAACTGCGCGACTTCATATAACAGCTCACGAGTATGTTTGCAATAATGAATCCTGTTCAAAAGCTACATTTG
>JALETI010000097.1 GCA_022781515.1 Lachnospiraceae bacterium | reverse complement strand
AAGTCTGTGATCATAGTTCTGGCCCAGATGGTCCGGAACCGTTGCTCGCTTTTTCTTCTGAGACTTCTTTTCTTCCGTGTCTCTTTTTTTTCTATTTCGATTTTCAGATAAAGCGATTGCTGCCACCTCCTTCTTTCATTTCAAATCGACGCTTGCGGAGATTTGGCGCCGGATTCGGTTTGCAAAGCAAACATTTTCCTATTCGAATCCGTGCGCATCCTCGAGGAGCATTTATATCAATCTTCCAATGCGAGCACACAATCCTTGAATACTCTGCCGCGCACTTCAAAATTGGGGAACATATCCCAGCTTGCGCATGCAGGAGAAAGAAGAACCGCATCTCCCGGCTGTGCAAGTTCTGCCGCACGCTTTACAGCGGATTCCATGGAATCCGTAAATTCATACGCCTTAAAACCGTGGCTGTCGGCACACGCTGCAATTTTTTTTGCTGTAACGCCCATCAGAAGCATACATTTAATGTTGGTACCAAAAGTTTCAATCCATTCATCGAATTCGGATTCCTTATCATAACCGCCTGCGATCAGCACCGTGGGACGGTCCATTGCCTGCACGGCCTTAATGGCTGCATCCGGATTGGTTCCTTTGGAATCGTTATAATAAACAACGCCTTTCTTTTCCGTTACATATTCAATTCGATGCTCCACTGCTTTAAATTCACGCAGGGTTTTGCGAATAATTTCGACATCAATTCCCATGGCCCATGCAATTGCTATGGCTGCCATGGCATTTTCATAATTGTGTTTTCCGATGATGTTCATTTCGCAGGTTCTCACAAACTCGATGGTCTGATCGCCATGTTTTAAAAGAATCCTGCCATCTTTCAGAAAAATTCCCTGTTCCAGTTCTCTTTCACTGCTGAAAAAGATCACCGGAATATTCAGACTTTCACCGAAGGCACGAAGTACCTCATCTTCATAATTCAGTACACAGGTATTGGAAGCGTCCTGATTCATAGCAATTTTTTCCTTGATGGAAGCATAATTTTCCATGGTTTTATGACGATTCAGATGATCTTCCGTAATATTCAGAATCGCACTGACTTCCGGTTTGAAATCAATGATGGTTTCCAGCTGAAAACTGGAACATTCAACGACTGTCAGTGAATTATCCTTCATATTCAAAGCTTCCTGTGTGTAGGGAATTCCGATGTTTCCTACTGTAAATGCACTGTCACATGCATTGGCAAAAATCTCACCGGTCAGGGCTGTTGTGGTTGTTTTACCATTGGTGCCGGTAATTGCTGCCAGCTTACCCTTTGCTGCACGAAATGCCAGCTCAATCTCACTCCAGATCGGTACACCGACCTCCTTCAGAACTGCAACAAAAGGAACTTCCAGCGGAATACCGGGACTGATTACACAAAGCTCTGCCTGAGAAGCCAGCTCCCTGGTCAGTTCCCCCTTCCGGATTTCTATGGAAGCATCCTCTGCAAAACGGCTGCGTACAGCTGATGTATCCAGTTTTTCATTGCCATCATATAAAATCACTTCTGCTCCCAGTTTAAGAAGCAGTTCCGCTGCACCGATACCGCTGACTCCGGCACCGGCTACCAGTACTTTTTTTGTGAATTCCATTTTATATCCTCCAGTCAACATCCTGTGATTTCAATTGATTCCAACAGATTATCATCGTCCGGACTCATTTGCCAGATAACTCGTTTTATGATATGCGTGGCAAAATGATTTCCCCACAGATTACGGTACCAGTGCCAGGAAAGAAATCAGACACATCAATACGGTAATAATGGAAAATACTGTCACAATTCTGGTTTCAGACCAGCCGCATGCTTCAAAATGGTGATGGATCGGAGCCATTTTGAAAAGTCTTTTGCCGCCTGTTTTCTTGAAATATGCAACCTGAAGCATAACAGAAACCGTTTCCATCAGATAAATAAAGCCCACCAGCGCAATGTAGATCGGCATATTGGTCATAAATGCCGCAGAGGCAACAAAGCCTCCCAGCGCCAGAGATCCGGTATCACCCATAAATACCTTTGCCGGATAGCAGTTAAACAGCAGAAATCCTGCAAGACCGCCGGCCACTGCCGCTGTTACCGGTTCAATGCCGGCATTGGTCATCAGAGAAACCATCGTAAAGAATACGGCAACCATCAGTGTCACACTGCTGCAGAGTCCGTCCAGACCGTCTGTCAGATTTACACCGTTATCAGTTCCAAGAACAATGATCAGGTAAGCCGGAATAAACAGCCATCCCAGCTCCAGACGATAAGAAGTAAACGGAATCAGCATGGCTGTTCCGGGTTCTTCACGGCTCATCAGATAGAAACAGAACACTGCTGCCACAAGCAGCTGAAGAAAAAGCTTCTGCTTCGGTTTCAGTCCTTCATTGTGTTTCATAACGATCTTGATAAAGTCATCCAGAAAACCAACCAGACCGAAACCAACGGTTACAAACAGAACCGGTACGATTTTGGGATAATCTCCGATGAAAAACAGGCATGTAATAATGATGCCCAGTAAAAAAGCAATGCCGCCCATGGTGGGGGTACCCTGTTTCTTCAGATGACTCTGGGGGCCATCTTCTCTGATATACTGTCCGAATTTCAGTTTGTAAAGAATCGGAATCAGAAATTTACATGCAACAGCACTGACTGCAAAAGATACCAGTGCAGGAATGATCGCACTAAAATAAAGTGTATTCATATTTTCACCTCTGAATGATTATAAGGCATGAATTATCAGCCTGTTTTATCTCACATACTCCGTAATCATATCGCCCGTGACATTAGATGTCAATAGCGTTCTTCTATATATGGCAGGATATTTCCCATGATTTCGGCAGCGGCCGGTGCGCAGACCGTACCTCCGTAATAGATTCCTTCCGGTTCATTGACCAGAACCAGAACGGCCAGCGTCGGATTGTCAACCGGTGTAAAACCGATAAAAGAAGAAATATATTTACCATTTCCCCGGGGAAGCTTTTCGGAAGTGGCTGTTTTCCCGCCGATCCGGTATCCTTCGATATAAGCCCTTTTTCCGCCGCCCTCGGCAACCACTGCCTCCAGTATCGTCCGGACAGTACTGCTGATTTCTTCTTCCAGTACCGGTTCCTCTGATTCTCTGTCATAGAAAATTACCTGATCTTTTTTTTCATTTTCTGCATAAACCGCAAGATGCGGTATGATCTGTCTGCCTCCATTGATCAGCGAACAGATCGTGGTCAGATGCCGCAGGGGTGTCAGCTGAAAGGACTGACCAAAGGACATGGTTGCCAGTTCCACTTCTCCTATGTTTTTCAGACTGTGCATAATGGTGGCGGCTTCTCCCGGCAAATCCACACCGGTTTTCTCCAGAATTTGAAACTGTCTGATATATTTCATAAAAACCGAAGGACCCATGCGAAGACCTACTTCCATAAATACCGGATTGCAGGAATTCATTGCTCCTTCTGTAAAACTTTCACTTCCGTGTCCTGTTGTTTTATGACATCGGATTCTTCTGTCTTCCACAATGCGATACCCGGGACAGTAGAACCGGTCCTCCGGAGTGACCACACCGGCTGAAAGACCGGCTGCCATGGTAATGATCTTAAATGTGGACCCCGGTTCATAGGTATCGTTGATGCAGAAATTTCTCCACATCCGATTGCGAAGGTCTGATTTTTCCTTTTCGGTCATGGCTGCCAGTTCATCCTCTGAATATGGTCCACCGGAATCATGATACAGAACAAAAGGATGATTCAGATCATATTCCGGTACATCGGCCATGGCATATAATTCTCCATTCTGGGGATTCATTACGAGAATGCTGACATGAATCGCAGATTTTTCCTCTTTCAGCCTTTCCGCCGTCTGCTGAGCAAACGCCTGTACATCGGAATCCAGTGTCAGATGCAGATCATATCCCGATTCCGGTTCCACCCGGATTTCTCCTTTGTCTTCCAGTTCGGTACCGGAAGCATCTGTCGTTGTAAGAATGATTCCGTTTTTTCCCTGAAGGATTTCATCGTACTGCACCTCCAGTCCCAGAATTCCCTGGTTGTCGCCACCGGTAAAGCCCAGTATCTTGCTGGCAAGATTTCCTCCCGGATAATACCGTTTATAATCCTCATCCACCTTGACACCTTTCAAATGAAAGCCACGAATCTGATCTCCCAGTTCCTTATCCACATTGACGGCAATAATTTCTCTGGAACTCCTTTTTTCCACTTTGGTACGGACTTTTTCCTCGGAAAGTCCCAGAACAGAAGAAAGGGAAACGATCACTTCTTCCGGTTTTTCCACCTGATTGTGAACAACCGAAACAGTACATACTGTACGGTTTCCCGCAAGCAATATACCGTTTCGGTCATATATTTCGCCTCTGGCGGCTTTGATCGCACGTTCACGCTGCTGCACGTCATTGGCTTCTTCTTCATAGTATTCACTTTGCCAGACCATCAGCCAGATGATCCGGACGGTTACTGCTGTCATTCCGATCAGCACTGCCGCAAGAAAAATGAGGGCCCGCAGTTTCACCGGATACTTGGCATTTTCCTGCTTCACAAAAACCACCTGCATCTGAATACCTTGCTGTATTCTATGCCGGGATGTTTCAAATTAACTCAGGAATAATTCTGGAGGGGCATTTTATTGTCCTCCATTATCTGCCGGCTGATTCTGGTCTCCGCCCTCCGGCTGATTCTGGTCTCCACCCTCCGGCTGATTCTGGTTGCCGCCTTCCGGCTGGTTCTGATCTCCGCCTTCCGGCTGGTTCTGGTTGCCGTTATTATTCAAAGCCTGATTTGCCGCATTGCGGATTTCATCGGCTGCATTCTGCTCGTCTTCAATGATGGATCCTTCATCGTACATTTCATCATCTTCCGGGGATGTGAAGTTTCCATCGGAACTGGAAACCTTATCGCTGTCAGCGGTAGGATAAATATTCAGATAAGGAAGGATTTTTTCCATGGCTGCCTTACAGAGATCCTTGGCCTGATATGTATTTTCACCTTTGGAGCAATTGGGTTCATCAACCACCGCATATACAACAACTTCCGGATTGTATGCCGGTGCAACGGCCATCAGGGAAATGGTATACGTTTCATCTGCTGAACCTTTGTTGGCTTTTTCTGCGGTTCCTGTCTTGGCACCGATTTCGTAACCGGCGATTTTCACGCGATTGGCGGTTCCGTTTTCCACGGTCTGGAAAAGTGCTTCTTTCAGGAATTCGCTGGTCTCTCTGCTGACCGTCTGGCGAACCAGTACCGGATCGATCTTTCGAACCACATTTCCTTCTGCATCCAGAATTTCCTTTACCACATGTGGCTGATAATAATTGCCGCCATTTACAATGGAGGAATAGGCAGCACACATCTGTACCATGGTAACATAAAAGTTCTGACCGAAGGAGTTGGTTGCCAGATCGACATCTGTCATGTTATCGGCATGATAAATCTGATTGGCACAGGACTGTTCATCCGGCAGATCAATCCCGGTTTTCTGTCCCAGATTAAATTTGGACTGGTAATCGCAGAAAATATCTGCTCCTGTTTTAATACCAATCTGCATCAGGGCATCATTGCAGGACGCCATAATGGATCCGGTCAGGGTCAGGGTGCCATGTCCGCGGGTGTAATGACAGTGAATTCTGGACCCGCCGTAAACACCCACGCCATCACAGCCAAAAGTACTGTTCTGGTCGATACACTTTTCTTCCAGACCTGCTGCAATGGTAAACAGTTTTGCCGTGGAGCCAGGTTCGTAACTTTCCGAAACACAGAAGTTTCTCCAGTGGAGCAGCAGAGCCTCTGATCTTTTATCATCATCCAGAGCATTCCATTCCTCCTCTGTGAATTTTCCATCCATATTATAGGGATCATTCAGATTATACTGGCTGCTGTTTGCCATGGCATAGATTTCACCGTTATTGGGATTCATAACCATCAGGGCCGTCATATTGCTTCCGACCCTTTCGTCATATTCTGCAATCACATCCTGACACATTTTCTGAATGTTGGCATCCAGAGTCATCACCAGCGAACAGCCATCGGTTTCCTCGATGGTCTGTACATCAACAGAAGATTCTTCATTCAGATATCCGAACCGTCTTCCATTGACGCCTTTCAACAGATCATCATACTGCTTTTCCAGACCGGTCAGACCGCCTGCTGAATTGGCAAAACCAACGGTTGTGGAGGCCAGATTATCATAGGGGTAAATCCGCTTCTGATCTTTTTCAAAATACACGCCGGTGATTTTCCCTTTTTTGGCTGTTTCAGCAGTTTCCCCCGTTCCATCTGTTTCCTTGTTTACCGCTTCTTTTGTTTCCGGCTCTTTCGTTTCCGATTCTGCCGTTTCCAGTTCCTCCTGCAGCAGATCACCGTCCGGCTCCAGTGCTTCTGTCTCCGGAGCAGAAGAATCTGCGGTTTCCGTCTCAGAAGGAGCTGTATTTTCTGTAGTTTCTGTATTTACCTGAGAATCCGCGTTCTGGTACGCTTCTTTATAATCCAGAAACTTCTGCATTTCCTCTTCGGTTATCTGCTTTAATATACGTTTATAAAGGGAATTGGGATTATCCCGGATCTGCTGTTCCAGTTTCTCATATTCGCAATCGCTGTAACACTCTGTCAGTGCA
>JALETI010000032.1 GCA_022781515.1 Lachnospiraceae bacterium | reverse complement strand
GACGAGGTAGATAGGGCAGGTGTGGAAGTGCAGCAATGCATGGAGCTGACTGCTACTAATCGGTCATCAGCTTGACCTGCAGTCTGAAAGATATGGTTTTGAAGAATCTGAAAGGTTTGTTGAAATATTTAACAGATAAGATGTTAAGTGTTATATATCGAACGTCATATGCAGTTTTGAAGGTATATGCGAAAAACAGCTGCAGAAAGCAGCTGTTTTTTTATGGAAAATAGTTTGAATACAACTTTGTATACCTGAACCTTGCATACCGGGAAAAAGTACATAAAATGATTTCCTGAAGAAGATACATTACCATTTATTGGATATACTCATATTGTATTTTGTATATGAAATGGTATAATATTCAGATAAAGAGTCTGAGAAAGTTTATGTATTATGTTTAAATGAACAGGTTACAGACTACCTTAAGTATTCAGAAAGGAGAAAGCATGAAGCAGAAAAGATTCAACAGATTTCTTGCATTTCTGTTGGTATTTGCAATGGTCTTTACATCGAATGCCAGTGTTCTTCTGGCCAAAGATGGTGACTCCATTCAGACAATGCAGGAACAGAATGAGACAGAAACACAGTTAGAAACAGAAACACAATCAGAAACGGAAACGCAGTCAGAAACAGAAACGCAACAGGAAACGGAAACGCAACAGGAAACAGAAATTCAGACGATACTTTCCGAAGAGAAGAGTTCTGAGTTCGATTTCAACACAGAAATTGCTGCCGGAATTTGTACAGATGAAAGCGTTCCGGTTGGTGAACGAGAGGATCTGGAGTTACCGGACAACGGATCAAAAGTACAGCTTCTGCCTGCCGGTATTTCTTTGATGAGTGCCAGAACGATGCGTGCCGAAACTCCCAGCAGGGAAAGCGATGTACGGTACTCTGTTCTTGTTCTGGATACATCGGGGGTGACCAATTTTTACAGCGGCAGCGAAATAATTTATGTTGCAGGTGCGTCTATCGATTATGTAAAGAAATCTGCAGTCAAATTTATTGAAGGGATACGAAGGGCTTATGGGGAAAATCATGTGGCAATCGTTGAATATAAAGGTGAGAGTTCAAGAGTTGTCTCTGATTTTTCAATGGATTATGATAAGCTGTTAACAGATATTGATGATCTGAGTTCATCTGAATCTGTCAGAAGCGTGGAGGCCGGTCTGGATGCTGCAAATCAGCTGCTGGATGGAATTACGGATGAGACTGCTATTAAAAATGTGGTTCTGTTTACAACAGGACTTACCAATGCCGGTAAAAATAGCTATGAAGGGCTGTATGATGAGAATACAGTCGGCAGTAAATGGTATCAAAATCCTGAAGGCATCCATATTTATGCCTATGCCAATGCTGCAATCGAAACGGCAGAAGAAATAAAGGAGAAGGCTACTATCTATTCAGTGGGGCTGTTCCAGTCCATGGAAGGTATGCCGGAGGAAGGTCTGGATATTGTCGATTTCATGAAACTGTTTGCCTTTGATCTGGCTTCTTCCGCAGATTGTTATTACAATGTAGAGGATCCGGATGATCTGGAATTCGTATTTGGCGAAATTGCAGACAACATTGTGAAAAAGACAGTCACATTTACTTATGCATCCGGTGATTATCACGATTATCATGAAAGCATGTATTATTCGGATGATTTCTTCTATGATGATTCATGTGGCGAAAAGCAGCTGGATGGCTTTAACATCAATCTTGCAGTGGCTTCCCTGGGGTTAGCCCTTTCTGCTTTTGGAAGCAATGATGGCGGTACGGATGACTACAGCAATAAATATAAAAATGTTCAGGAATTGCTGACGAATCTGAAGTATGAGAATTTTGCTCACAATGACTGGTTTGAGAAGAAGCCCCAGAGTGATTCCATTGGTGTGGCGGTTGCTTCCAAACGGAATTTCATGGCTGATGAGGAAGAATATACCTTAATTGCGGCTGCAGTCCGAGGCGGCGGTTACGAAAGTGAATGGGCCGGCAATTTTACTTTGGGAAAAACCGGACAGCATTTTGGATTTTCCAAAGCCAAAACACAGGTGCTTGATTTCCTGCGGGAGTATATCAAAGAACAGGGCATTACCGGCAAGATCAAACTCTGGATCACCGGATACAGCCGTGCTGCAGCGACATCAAATCTGGTGGCAGGTGCACTGGTAGACGGAGCCGATCTGGGTGATGTTACATTAACAAAAGAAAATTTGTATGCATATTGCTTTGAAACACCCATGGGTGCACTGAAATCACAGACAAAGGATCGGTTAAAATACAATAATATTTACAATATTATCAATAAAAATGACCCTGTAACAAAAGTTGCAATGTCAGCACTGGACTTTTCCCGTTTTGGAGGTGACTATTTCTTACCGGAAAAGGTAACCGATGGAAAAGATTATGATGAGAAACGGGAAAGAATGGAAGAAATCTACAAAAATTTGGCAAGTTATAATGAAGTCGATTCCTATAATGTGGATGACTTTTCCATGAAAAAGATCGATCTGAAATATGTTCTTCCGGGCGGCAGCAGTGTCATTCAGGATGATACAAAAAACAAGTCCACACAGGCAGATTATCTGGACACGACGATTAATAAGATAACAAAAGAGAGAATAAAGACCCGTAAAAACTATGTGGAAGAGTTCCAGAACGGAATCCGTATCATCTTTACAGCAAAGTACGGAACACTTTTCCCGGATGAGCCTTTGAGCAGAATCGCTGATTTCTTTGATATTTTCTCAGATAAACTCTGTTCATTCGATACCCTGGGAAGATTGGTAATTGCAGCAATTAATCCCTGGCCGGGCGAGACCTGTGAAAAGATTATCAATGAAGTGATCGAAGAATCATTAAACGAAGCAGGTATCAATAATTATTCTCCCTCTGCACTGAAGGAATTTGCAGGAGCAGTGGCAGAACTGGTGGTTGCATTTGTTGTATCCCATCCGAATCTGACTGTAACAGGCATCTGCAATAAAGATTCATTGGGTGCTGCCCATTATCCGGAATTATGTCTGGCATGGTTAAAATATCTGCAGAATCCTTCCGGTGAATACGAGGAATATGATGGAAACGGTAATTATCGTATTATTCATATCAATTGCCCCATCGATGTGGAAGTATATAATTTATCCAACCATCTGGTTGCCAAAATTGTAAATGATGTACCGCAGGAAATGGAAGGGGAATCGGTTGTTGCAAGTATCAACGAGGATGGCGAAAAAATCATTTACCTGCCTGCAAATGCATCGTATCAAATTAAATTAACGGCAACGGACGACGGTGTTATGAATTATTCCGTAAATGAATACTCTTCTACGGCTGATGAAGTGACAAGAATTCTGAACTACAGAAATATTGAATTACATAAAAATGCAGTATTCTATTCTGAAATTCCTGCCTATGCGGATGCAGAGCTGAATAACGAGATTGAAGGTTCCAGTACCGTATATCAGCTGAAGCTTTCTGACCAGACTGTTTTAACTGCGGATCAGGATCTGACCGGTGAGGAAATCGAAAGTGCATATCACATGGTTACAGTAAATGTGAATGATCCAGAAGGCGGTATCGTAATCGGACAGGGTGTCAGAGAAGAAGGCAATTATGCAAAAATAGAAGCAGCTGCAAAAGAAGGATATACATTTGATGGCTGGTATGAAGATGATAAGCTTATTTCTTCCGATAATGAATATCGTTTCTGTGTAGAAAAGGATACGGTCATCACAGCTATGTTTACAAAAAACAAAGATACAGAAGAAACAAAGCCTGAAACACCTTCAGAAGATGAAAGCATGGAAGAGTCAAAACCTGAAACACCTTCAGAAGATGAGAGTATGGAAGAGTCAAAGCCTGAAACACCTTCAGAAGATGAAAGTATGGAAGAGTCAAAGCCTGAAACACCTTCAGAAGATGAGAGTATGGAAGCTTCAGAACCTGAGACAGATACAAAAGCGGATGGTGCAAATAAACCTTCCGATTCGGTTTCGACAGGCGATTCCAACAATATGTTCTTATGGATCTTTGGTATGATTGCATCCTTGAGCATTCTCGGTGCAGCTGTTGTATTCATAACCGGAAAGCGCAGGAAGTAAACGAAACAGGAATAAAAAATAAAAAAGAAAAGGGGATGGAACATGTTTAGAAAAATCGTGATTCTATTGTGTGTTGTTTTGTTAAGCTGTTCCTGCGGATCCGCCCTGAAACAAAGCGAACAGGCTCCGGAGCCAGGCAGCGCAGATCAGGCACAGACCGGAACAGAAATACAGTGCATAAGTGATCTGGCGTATCATCATGTTCCATCTGTTGATCCTATCGTTTATGTCGAGGAATCCTCCGGATGGAAGCCTTATATTGTGTTGACAGACCAGTATCAGGGCAAAACTCTTTTATTAAGAAGAGATTCGATTCAGGAAGGCCGGTTCAGTGATTACTCTGCATATTATGAAAACAGTGAGATCGATGTTTTTCTGAATTCTTCCTATTATAAGATGCTTTCAGAGATATCAAGAAAACGGATCGTAGATACGGAGATCAGAATTTTGTCCAGAGAGTGTTTAAATCAGTTAAAAGAGGATACCATTTCCATCACCAGAAAAGTATTTTTACTATCTTTTACAGAACTGTCTTATTCACAAAACGGACATGTGGGAATCGAAGGAGAACCGTTGGAGTATTTTGATGAAAATCAGAACCGCTTCGCTTATACGGAAGAGGGAGAAAAAACCAGCTGGTGGCTTCGAAGTGCAGATTCGACCTATGATTCTGCTGTGTATGCAGTAGGACCGGAGGGAGAAATCGGAAGTATCAATGCATTTTCTCAGAATGGGATCCGCCCTGCTTTCTGTGTGGCAAATGACTGCCAGGTGCAGATGAAAGATAATAAATATTATTTATTGTAAAAGTTTCGGACCGTCCGCCCGACGGAGAGTTGATTTCAGTCTGAGATAAGTATGCCATTACTTATTTTTATAGAGGTGAAAGTATTTTCTGACCAAGATAAAACCGGTACTGCAGATTTTGAGTGAGGGAAAAATCTGCAGTACCGGTTTTGGGTTGATATCGACTTCAAAAAGCGGGCAGTACAGTCGATATCTGAAAAAGAGGAGTAAGGTTCGCCATCATCCAAAAGAAAATAAGGAGGATAAGCTTGCCGAATAAATGATACATAAAAAGGCTGTTCCATACGGAACAGCCTGTAATTTTATACGCAATCAATATTGAATAAAATTACCAAGAGCCTATTCACCGTAGGTTTGTGTATCAATCAAGCAGGTCTCCTGACTCGGATCATCGCTTTGTCAGGCCTTCCCAATCGTAAGATCAGTGGCATCTATCTGACTCAGCTCCCCAACACAGTGACGGGATCGTTCCGGATTCACACCGAATTCCCTCTTAGCTCATTTCTGAGAACTTGATTTCTTATTCAGCTGTTAATATTTTAACAAATCTAGATGTGATTGTCAATAGAGAATTTTTTTGAATTGAAAAAATTTTTGAGATGCTGTGACTATTTTTTCATAACTGACTCTAATTTATAGAGACGGATAAAAACAAATAAAAGCAAGAAGAAGGAGGGATCTGCATATGGTATATATCGTATATAATGTACTCATGATCATAACCAATATGTATACAGCGTATCTTACGTTATTCCATATAGGGAAGAAAAACTGGAAATACTGGATTATTTTTGATATGGTATTTCTTATTGTATTACATATTATCTGTTATGTCCTTACTGATGGTGCAGACTTTACAGGGCAGAAGCGTATGGTGCTGGAGTATGCACGTGGAATAACGACTATATTCTGGGCATTTTCGATGCTTCGAAGTATTAACTATAATTTGAACATAAAGAAAAAATCCACGTGAGGCTCATTTGTCGGGTAACTCATAATATATGTACTCCGGGAGTTTCGTATGCACATGAATTGTGGTAACCTATCTGCAAAAGAATCCGCCGTCGAGTATTTGCTGGTTTCTTTGCAATGACCGTTGTATTTCTGGTTTTTGTTCTGACCCTTGGTTCTTCAATGAGGCCACTGAAAAAGTGGTATATTAATCATATAAATGGTACAATGTAAGCAAATGATTCGTGGAGGTTATCATGCTTTCAAACCAGATTGAATTAAAGCTTAGCGATTATTCGGATTTATATGACTTAGTTATTCCCAAAAACCATATATTGAGAGAAATCAAAGAAATGGTTGATTTTTCATTCATATATGATGAATTAGAAAATAAATATTGCCTGATTAATGGTAGAAATGCAAAGAATCCTATTCTGATGTTTAAATACCTGTTCCTAAAATGTTTTTATAATCTTTCGGATGCAGGTGTCGTTGAACGATCCAGATACGATCTTTCTTTTAAGTATTTTCTGGATTTAACACCTGAAGAAGAAGTAATACATCCAAGTCTTCTAACAAAGTTCAGAAAACAACGCCTAAAGGATAAGAACATTCTGGATCTTCTCATCAGAAAGAGTGTTGAACTGGCAATGGAAGCCGGAGTACTAAAAAGCAAAACTGTCATTATCGATTCAACACATACTCAAGCAAGATATAACAAGCAGTCCATAAGAGGTCTGATTGTTAAAGAAGCAGCCAAACTCTGCGATGCTGTCAAAAAGGCAGGCAGTCATGAGGATCTTCCAGAGACTCCAGATAGAAGATCAACAACAGATGAATCAGTTGCCTATAGCAAAGAATTATTAAACATCGTTCGAAACAGTGCCTGCTCAGAATTGCCAGGTGTCAAAGAACACGCGGATCTTCTTGATGAACTGCTTCAGGATGATGCAGATGCCTATGATTATTCCAATGATCCGGATGCCCGTATTGGCCACAAATCTGCAACAGGTTCTTTTTATGGTTATAAAACGCACATCGCAATGAGTGATGAACGGATTATCACCGCAGCAACGATTACTTCAGGAGAAGCATTTGATGGAACCGAATTGCCTGAATTAGTAGCAAAAACACGCAAAAACGGTATGGAAATAGAAACGGTTATTGCAGATACTGCGTATTCAACCCTTGAGAACTTAAAGGAAGCAAAATCCGAAAAATTCAATCTGGTTTCAAAGTTAAATCCTTGCATAACCAAAGGCATGCGTCCGGAAGACGGCTTTTATTACAATAAGGATGCTGAAACTATGCAATGTCCGGCGGGAAATCTTGCAACAAAAAAACGTATTGTCAAACGAACAAAAAAGAATTCGCAGCTAAGATACCTGTTTGATATTGAAAAGTGCAAAAGCTGTCCGAAACGAGATGGCTGTTACAAAGAAGGAAGTAAGACCAAATCATACTGCGTGACAATAAAATCTGATTATCATGCAGAGCAGGAAGCTTTTCAAAAAACGGACGATTTCAAAAAAATCTTAAAAAACAGATACAAGATTGAAGCCAAAAACAGTGAGTTAAAAAATATTCACGGATATGACAAATGTGAATCCGCAGGCTTGGATTGTATGAAACTACAAGGCGCTGTATCCATATTTGCAGTAAATTTGAAACGTATCCTAAAACTCAAGGGTGGAGTCTGCCCAGATTCAGAAAATCATGAAAATTTTTGAAAAATAGGGCAAAAATAAAGCTCAAAACCACTAAAAATAAAGGCAATATTTAATTTTCAAAGTACCGGACTCACTGAAAAAGACGCATTTTACAATAATTTAGTTAAAAGCTATACTTTTTCAGTGGCCTCCTTCAATTGGAGAAGGGTATGCCTGGGGCAGCATATCGAAAATCGGACAGACCCGTGCCTTATTAAAATCGTGGAAAGACGATGATGCGGAAGCCATGCTGGATAAGATGAATGTACATGATGTTTATCGGTATTTATCCGAGAATGACTATGATCGAAAGCAGAGCGAGATGTATCGTTTTGAGAAGGAGCGTTATACAGAAACCAGAATTGGGGATTCTGTATATATGCTTGCATTCGATCTGGAAAATGAGCTGCAAACGGTATCGGGATACGATGATTATAAAACCTCCGGAAAAGAACAAGACTTCTGGCATGACTATTTTCTTATGAATTCAGAAAAGGGGTTTTCCGGGGTGATCCTGGAAGAAGCATACAGTCAGCTGATGAAAGGGGATACCGAGGCCAGAAATCGACTGTCTGAAATGAATCTGACCAGATGGGATACGGAATATGGTGTATGCTACACGGACAGCAGCTTTACAGAAAACAGGTGGGATGATATTGAAATTTATTTCAGAAGAACTATTCTGGAAAAGGAAGAGCGTCTTAATACGATTGAGCCGGTATATTGGGCAGCAAAGAATTCGGAAATTCTGACGCCTGAATTGTATCAGCTCTGTGTAGATACAGATCAAATGATTTTCGAGTGTACAGGGGAATTTGCATCTTATTATACTGCTATGGGTTACAACGGATTCAGGGAACAGTGGAAACAGGAACTGGATGAGATCCTGAAAAATGAAAATATTGTAATTGATAACTTTTCTTTTGAAGGAGCTCATCGGATTCATAATGCAGATAGTCCGTTTTATTCAGAAGTAACATGGCAGGTCAGATGGAAAATCCAGACGGTTGATGGCAGAGAGTTTCATCTTGCATTTGATACCGGTACCGACGTTATGCGAATGGAGTATATTTATGTGCTGGAAGATGGCTGTACAGTGCCTCTCTGGAGTCAGGAGTATTGATCAGAGGTATTGAAATCAGTCAGAATAAGAGGGTACGGAACCTGAGCCTTTTAAGCTCAAGTTCCTTTCTATGAATCTACTTCAGCACTTCAGCGACGGTGCGTACCATAACTCCGGTTGCATGTCCGTCTACTTCGCCGGTACCGGCCACGTCAACATGTACCCATTTTACTCCTTCGTTTACAAATTCCTGCAGGAAGTTGGCTGCTACAGAAGCACCGCCCAGGGGTTTTCCGGCAGAGTTTTTCATATCGGCACTGTTGGATTTGAGCATATCACGGTATTCCTGGTCCATGGGAAGTCTCCAGACTTTTTCATCCACACGATTTGCTGCATCCTGAAATTCTGCACAGAAGTCGTCGTCGTTGGAGAAGATGCCGGTGTAGGTGGTGCCGAGTGCTCTTGCACAGGCGCCGGTCAGTGTTGCCATGTCGATGATATGTGTTACATCCAGTGTCTGTGCATAGGTGATGGCATCGCAGAGGATCATACGGCCTTCCGCATCGGTGCTGACGATTTCCACGGTTTTTCCGGAGAGAGTGGTGATCACATCCTGGGGACGGTATCCATGACCGCTGATCATGTTTTCCGTTGTGGGGATAATACCATATACATTGGTTCTGGCTTTGGTTGCAGCCAGGATTTCCATAACGGCCAGTACGCTGGCACCGCCGATCATATCGTATTTCATGCCGTAGCTGTTGCTTTTGATGTTGTATCCACCGCTGTCAAAGGTCAGTCCCTTGCCGATGTATGCTTTGAACGGTGCATTGCCGTTGCCCTGATATTTGATGCAGATGATGGCACAGGGTTCGTCGCTGCCCTGGTTTACGGCAAGGATACCGCCGGCTTTCATTTCTGTCAGCTTATCCATGTCCAGAATGGTGCAGTCCATATGATAGCGGGCTGCCAGTTCCTGTGCCTTCTGAACCAGAATGGAAGGGGTCATCAGGTTGGCAGGAGTATCGGCCAGAATTTTTTCATAATTGACTGCTTTTCCGATGATTTCTCCGGTGGTGAGAGCCTCTTCAATCTGGATATTGATCTGAGAATTAATCTGTGCATCTGAGATCACATACTGTTTCGGAATAACTTTTGCATCGTGTCCCTGAATCTGTTCTTCATACTGGCTCATCTGATAGGTTTCTGCATAGATTGCAGCAATTGCGGTTTCATCCAGTGTTTCCGTTACGGCAAAACGAAGTGCAAAGTCCATGGAGTCCTTGATTTTTTCGGAAAGGGCACCAAGGGCTTTTCGCATGCTGCGGGTGGTCATGTCGGCAGAAGAACCCAGTCCGAGAAATATAATTTTTGAAAAAGGAAGTTTTCCAAGTGTATGTACAGAGGTCAGCGTACCCAGTGATTTTTCAATCTCATCATTTAAGTCAAAACCCAGCAGATTTGTTATTTCTGCATCAATTCTGCGATCTTCGTAAATGGGATAGATCAGGTTTCTGGATCCTTTTTTATAGGAATAGTCGGTTAAAAGTTTCATTATGATTTACCTCCTGAAACATTGTATATTAGGAAAATGTCGGCTTTTGTTTGAACCGCCGGCAGATATTATTTTACGTGCTGAATCTGGAGAATGCAAGTATAATCGGAAGTTTCCTGTCATTTCCTGTCCGATTGTGTACCGTTTTCCATCCGGTTCTTTTTGATGCCTTTGACGCAGAAGCTAAAATCCGTTATGATATCTGTACCATCCATCCGAAAATTCTGCGGTTGAACAGAATTCTTCTGTTCAGCGTATATATGGAAAAATCAGTTTTTCTGTTGTCAGATGGAGGCTGTGAAAGGAGAAACTTATGAAAGTCATTTTTCTTGACATTGACGGCGTACTGAATTCTGAAGAGTATTATGAATCCTTTCCGGATGGGGAGTTTATTCCGCCGATTGATCCGGTCTGTGTGGAGCGGCTGAAACGGATTGTTGACCGCACCGGTGCAAAGCTGATTCTGTCTTCTTCCTGGCGGGGAGGATGGGAAAAGAGACGGGAAGATACCTGGGAGTATACACTGTTTCTGGTGGATGCACTGGCGGAGTTTGGTCTGGAAATCGAGGATAAGACAATTTATCTGGATGGGGATGCCAGAGAAGCTGAGGTCAGACACTGGCTGATGCATGCACCGGAACGGATAGACGGATATGTGATTCTGGATGATTATGATTACAACTGGAAGAAAAAGGGACTGGACAGACGCTGGGTCCGGACCGATTTTGAGGAAGGAGGCCTGCTGGATTCCGATGTGGACCGGGCGGTTCGCTTACTGGAGAAGAAACCGGGTTTTCTGGAACGGCTCCGGTGGCATGTCTACAAATAAAAACCTCCCCATAATTGACAGTTGTTCGTTTGTGCGTTATTCTAGAGTTCAGGGAGGAAACTATTGACTGACATTTGTCCCACACAATATGGTGCATCATTCTTGCGCCGCAAGGAGGAAAAAATGAATAAACTTGAACTTCAGAAAATGGCAAATGAAGTCCGCAAGGGCATCATTACCGGTGTTCATAGTGCAAAGGCCGGACATCCGGGCGGATCTCTTTCCGCCGCAGACATTTTCACTTATCTTTACTTTGAGGAATTGAATGTTGACCCTGAGAATCCCAATGATCCGGAAAGGGATCGTTTTGTATTGTCCAAGGGTCATACTGCTCCCGGTTTATATGCAGCATTGGCATTAAAGGGCTATTTCCCGATCGAGGATATGGTGACACTGCGTAAGATCGGTTCTCATCTGCAGGGACATCCCTGTATGCAGAGCACTCCCGGTATCGACATGTCATCCGGTTCCCTTGGACAGGGTATTTCCGCTGCAGTTGGTATGGCACTGGGTGCAAAAATGCAGAACAAGGACTATCGTGTTTATACACTTCTGGGCGATGGTGAAATTCAGGAAGGACAGGTTTGGGAAGCAGCCATGCTGGCAGGTTTCCGCAAGCTGAACAATCTGGTTGTAATCGTAGATAACAACGGACTGCAGATCGATGGCAATATCGCAGATGTAAACACTCCTTATCCCATCGATAAGAAATTTGAAGCATTTAATTTCCATGTGATCAATCTGGATGATGCACATGATTTTGATAAGATCAGGGCTGCTTTTGATGAGGCAAGAACCATCACAGATAAGCCGGTTGCTATTATTGCAAAGAGTATCAAAGGTAAGGGTGTTTCCTTTATGGAAAATAATGCCGACTGGCATGGTAAAGCACCCAATGATGAGGAATTCGCAATTGCAATGGCAGATCTGGAAAGGATTGGTGAAGAATTATGTCAGAAGTAAAGAAAGTAGCTACACGTGAAGGCTGGGGTAATACATTAAAGAAACTGGGCGAAATGGATGAAAAAGTGGTTGTTCTGGATGCCGATCTGGCAGCAGCTACCAAGACCGGTACATTTAAGAAAGCCTTTCCGGAACGTGTCATCGACTGCGGTCTTGCAGACGGTCATATGATCGGTGTTGCAGCAGGTCTGGCAACCACAGGTATGATTCCCTTTGCAAGTTCTTTTGCCATGTTTGCAACAGGCCGTGCATTTGAACAGATCCGCAACTCCGTAGCATATCCTCAGCTGAATGTGAAGATCGGTGCAACACATGCAGGTATTTCCGTAGGTGAAGATGGTGCTACCCATCAGTGTAATGAAGATATTGCGCTGATGAGCTGCATTCCCGGTATGACCATTATCAATCCCTCCGACGTAATCGAGGCAGAAGCGGCAGTTATGGCTGCATATGAGACTTACGGTCCCTTTTATCTGAGATTCGGCCGTCTTGCAGTTCCGGTAATCAATGACAGACCGGATTATAAGTTTGAAATCGGTAAGGGTATTGTATTAAAAGAGGGTACAGATCTGACGATTGTTGCTACCGGCCTCGAAGTATCCGAAGCTCTGGGTGCAGCTGAGATGCTGGAAAAAGATGGAATCAATGCAGAAGTCATCAATATTCACACCATCAAACCTCTGGATGTGAACCTGATCGTTGATTCAGCAAAGAAAACCGGCAAGGTTGTTACAGTAGAAGAACATTCCACCATCGGCGGACTGGGAAGCATGGTGGCAGATGCACTCTGTCAGTATTATCCCACTCCCATGATGAAAATCGGCGTTTATGATACATTTGGCGAATCCGGTCCTGCAGTGAAGCTGCTGGAGAAATATGAACTGGATGCGAAAGGTATCTACAAACAGATTAAGTTCTGGCTGTAAGGGGTTCTGGCTGTAAAAGCAATCGGCTTTTACAATTGGTGATGTCTCCGTAAGCAGACATTTCCGTTGGGTTTGTAAATTGATTTTTCTGAGTGTCCGGAAAGTAAATGGAGTACGTTAAGGTATTTCCTTTATTTTCCGGATCTGAATGGGAAAATGTTTGCTTGCAAACCGAATCCGGTTCCAAATCTCCGCAAGCGTCAATTTGAATTGAATTTTCATAGTTAAAAAAACAATTTAAAAAATTTGAAAATAACTATTGACTTTTGTTTGGAAAAGGTGTATTATACATCATGTCGCTGGGAAACAGCGAATGAGATGTGCGCTTAGCTCAGCTGGATAGAGCGTCTGACTACGGATCAGAAGGCCGGGAGTTCGAATCTTCTAGCGCACGCTGTAAGGTCTGGAATTTATTCCAGACCTTTTTTTATTCCGTCGGTTTGCCATGATTATAAATAGAAATACGTTTGTATCATGGGGATAAATCATTTTCCTATTCGAATCCGCCCGCGGAGCGTTTATCTCTGTCAGAGATTGTACTTCTCTGGCGGAAATAAAAAAGGCTGTCTGTGGTATGGTATTATAGGAGTACAGAAATGATCAGAATAATGGAGTACCATATATGGATTTAAAACAGTTACAGTATTTTGTAGTAAGTGTGGATTGCGGCAGCTTTAAGCGGGCGGCAGATCTTTTATATACCACACAGCCCCATATCAGCAAGACAATAAAAGCACTGGAGGATGAACTGGGATGTCCTCTTCTGGAACGGACTGCCAAAGGTGTGGAAGCAACAGAGGCAGGCAGGAATATCTACCGCTATGCCAGACAGGTGCTGATTGATTCCAATCGTATTATTAATCTGCCGGAAGAACTGCGGCAGCGCCGTCTGAAGGTTGCAGCCAATTCCGGTGACAGGATGGTGGATCTGTTTTCCCACTATTTTATTGCCAATATAGAAAAGGAATTGCGCGCAGATTATGTGCGGGGAAGTGTGTCGGAAATTGTGGAATCGGTACATTCCCGTGAAACCGATGTGGGCTTTGTCTATGTATCGGACAGACAAAAAGCGTATTTTATTAATTCTGTTGCGGAAAAGGGACTGGTATTTGTTCCGTTGAAAAGTATGCAGGCTATGCTGTTTGCAGGTCCTAAGAACCCTTTGTATGATGCGGAAAGTGTGACGGAACAGCAGCTTCGGAATTATCGGTTCATACAGTCACCGGAAGACAATTATGCGGTGGACATGAATCCGGGATATCTGCAGGCAGAATATCCTTTTTATAAAAATCAGCAGGTGATCATAACCAACAGTGAGCATCTGCTGATCCATATGATGCTGGACACGGATCTTTGCAATATCAGTTATAATCTTCCATCCGACGTATGTGTCAATGAAAAGATCCATGCGATTCCCATTGAAGGGAAAGGGGCCGGTGTGACCTTCGGATATATCATCAGGGAAGGAGAACCGCTGATTCCGGAGGTTCAGGATTTTATTGAATATGTAATGGAACATATCTGAAAATATCCATCAGGCAGTGACGGAATTGCCTGATGGATATTTTCATTTGCATTTGGGACAAATATTAGAAAATAATACTTTTCATTTTTCATACAATCCTATATGATGATACAAAAGGAACCTATTTGCATCGTGGCGGCAGCCGGTAACGGCTGCACTATACAAGGATAAAATGAAATGAGTACAGGAGCAGGGCTATGGAACTCAGAAAACTGAATCGAAATATGATTGAACTGGCTGTCACACAGGGAATCCGGGAAATTCGCCAGGATCCCAACAGAGGAATGCGCCGTCTGGCAGATCTTGCACAGCATTTTGCAGAAAAAAATTTTCATGACAGCGTATTCCTGAAAATTCAGGCGGCATTATTGAAAAAGGACAGCAGGTATTATCAGATGATACGCAATATAATCAATCAGGTGGATGAAAATGCAATCCGCTGTTTTGGGATGAATCTGGGGTATAACAGCTGGACCTGTGGGATAACTACTTTGCGGGAAATCTGGAAAAAAACCGGAAAAGAGCCAGATTGGTATTGTGAGCTGTATTACGATGGAAGCGGAGACAGTGAAAACGATCAGGGAAATCTGAAAAAACTGGAATCGGTGATCGATCAAAAGAAAAAAGAGGGAGTTTACTGTTATTTCCTGTATCCCGGGGATTCTTTTGAACACTGTCCCAATCTGGTGTTTTTACTGAGTCATTTTCCGGACTGTGCATTTTTCTGGTTTTTCAGAGAAAACCATCTGACAGAGCCGCAGATAAAAGTTCTGAAACGCCATACCAATTGTATGTATCTGTTCCCGGCACCGGAGGAGAAAGACCGGGAAGCAGAAAAAACGGTGTATCTGTTTCGAAAACATAGGATACTGCACAGTATGTATATGACTTATAAGGAAGAAGATGGGATGGAACTGCTTCAGAAACGTGTAGAACAGGTTATGAAGAATCCTCCTCTTGCGTTGGTTCTGAAAGCAGAAGAATCCGTCAGTGAAGCGTTTCAGAAAAAATGTGCAGAAAAAGTATGGGCAGAAAGAAACAGTCCGCACTGTGATACTTTTCTGATTGAAATGGAAGCAGATAACCGGAAAATTCTGGATATGATCCTTGGAAGATAAAGAGACTACTTATTCAGAAGAAAACGAGAAGTTTCCATGGTTTCCCGGATCTGATTCAGGTATTCTTCCACAGGGGTGATTTCCCGGGCTGTGAGCCAGCGGTAAATGGATGCAAACAGTGCGTCACAATAAAAAGTGATGGAAAAATCTTTCTGATCCGGGTCGGAGACGGCTTCCTGCAGCAGACTGCGCAGATAAACAGCCAGAGTTTCCTGAAAATAGTCCTGAAAAGAATTCTGTCCTTCAATCTGCAGGGCATTGCGATAGAAAGCTGATTCTCTGTAAAAATAGTGACAGATGGAAGCAAAAATATCCCATCCGGTATCCAGATCAGAAGCCTGCATGTGCTCCAGAAAATCCACATAATAGATCCAGTTGACAAGATCATATTTATCACGGAAATGATAGTAGAAACTTTTGCGGTTGATGCCGCAGTTTTCACAGATTTCTCCTACGCTGATTTTTGAAAAACTTTTGCGTTTCATCAGATTTTTCATGGAAGCTGCAAGGGCTGATTTGGTTGAGTTTGAACTGGGCATAAAATCCTCCTTACCTCTTCATCGTTAAATGACACTTCTATCATACCTTGTTTTTCATGAAAAATCACCATGAAAAATAAATATAATGGAAAAAATGGATATACCGTAAATTTGTGACAAAAAAATGCCGGATTCCAGGAAATATTTTCATGGGGAAGGATGGACAGGGGAGTTGAAATTCTCTTCGCTTCATGGTATACTCAAGCAGTTGAGCAGGATAAATGGTCGCGGGAGAAATCCTGAGGAAAGTCCGGGCTTCACAGGGCAGGATGCCGGATAACGTCCGGTGGAGGTGACTCCCAGGAAAGTGCAACAGAAATAAACCGCCGCAGCAATGCGGTAAGGGTGGAAAGGCAGTGTAAGAGACTACCGCCTGGCTGGTAACAGGCAGGGCACATGTAAACCCCATCCGAAGCAAGACTAACAGAGAGCATAAGGTGGCCCGCCTGCTTTCGGGTAAGTCGCTAGAGCCTGTTGGCAACAGCAGGACCAGATAGATGACCATTCACGACAGAACCCGGCTTACAGTCCTGCTCGACTTTTTTTACATGTACGGCATGTATTTTTTTTGTCCATTCTCAAATCGAAATTCGTTATTTTTCCATCTTGAAACTCCTGTGTTTCTATGCTATCATATCACCCAGACAACACAATATATATTGATTATTAATTATTGCAGACACAATATGTTGTGTCTTTTTCTATCTTTATGTATGGAATATGGTTATCCGTACAATTTAGAACCACATTTTTGTTCCCATGTATGTGCCTATGCCTTATGGGTGACAGCTATGTGCATGCAGGAGGGTGATCCATATGGTTTTGTGTGGATCATGCTGAAACTATTTGTTATTATGGAGGAGGAGCAGGATGGATTGCAGCAGGATTTATATTATAAAAAAGGATAATACGAAGGAAGCATTCAATGTGCAGAAGGTCGTGGTTGCTGTCAGCAAATCAGCTGAGCGGGTCATGTATCATTTCAGTGATGAGGAACTGCGGTACATCTGTGATTTCGTTACACAGAAATGTGAAGAGATGGATGAAGAGTTTATTCCCATTGCACGTATGCACAATATTGTGGAAGGTGCTCTTGATCACGTAAATCCGACAGTGGCCAAGTCTTATCGTGATTATCGCAATTACAAGCAGGATTTCGTTCAGATGCTGGATGAGGTGTATAAAAAGAGTCAGTCGATCATGTATATCGGAGACAAGGAAAACAGCAATACAGACAGTGCTCTTGTTTCCACAAAAAGAAGTCTGATCTTCAATGAACTGAATAAATCTCTGTATCAGAAATTTTTCATGACCACAGAAGAACTGCAGGCCTGCCGTGACGGCTATCTGTATGTCCATGATATGTCAGCAAGACGTGATACCATGAACTGCTGTCTGTTTGATGTGGAAGGCGTTCTGAAGGGCGGATTTGAGATGGGCAATCTTTGGTACAATGAGCCGAAGACACTGGATGTATGTTTTGACGTGGTGGGAGACATCGTTCTCAGTGCTGCAAGTCAGCAGTACGGTGGATTTACCGTTCCCAATGTGGAAAAGATTCTGGAACCCTATGCAGAAAAGTCCTATGAAAAATACAAATCCAAATACATGGGCTTCGGTCTTGATGAAACGAAGGCCGAAGAGATTGCCATAAAGGATATTGAGAGAGATTTCCGTCAGGGATTCCAGGGCTGGGAGTACAAGTTCAACACGGTTGCATCCAGCCGCGGCGATTATCCCTTTATCACCATGACACTGGGCAATGGCACCGGTCGTTTTGCAAAGATGGCATCCCGTATCATGTTTGAAGTCCGTGCCGGCGGTCAGGGCAAGAAAAACTGCAAAAAACCGGTACTGTTTCCGAAACTTGTATTCTTATATGATGAAAATCTTCACGGCCCCGGCTGCGAACTGGAAGATATTTTTGAAGCAGGTATCGACTGCTCCAGCAAAACCATGTATCCGGACTGGCTGTCTCTGACCGGAGAAGGCTATATTGCCAGCATGTACAAAAAATACGGTAAGGTCATCAGTCCCATGGGCTGCAGAGCCTTCCTGTCACCCTGGTATGAAAGAGGCGGCATGGAACCTGCCGATGATCAGGATACACCCGTATTTGTGGGACGATTCAATATCGGTGTGGTTTCCCTGCACCTGCCCATGATTCTGGCAAAGGCACGCCAGGAAAGCAGAGATTTCTATGAGGTACTGGATTATTATCTGGAACTGATCCGTAAAATTCATATCCGTACTTATGCATATCTTGGGGAAATGCGTGCATCCACCAATCCCCTGGCATACTGTGAAGGCGGTTTTTACGGCGGCCATCTGGGCATTCACGATAAGATCAAACCGCTGCTGAAGTCAGCAACCGCATCCTTTGGTATTACAGCGTTTAATGAACTGCAGGAACTGTACAACGGCAAATCGCTGGTGGAGGACGGTCAGTTTGCACTGGAAGTACTGACTCATATCAATAAAAAGGTTGATGAATTCAAAAAGGCAGACGGAAATCTGTATGCCATTTATGCAACACCGGCTGAAAATTTATGCGGTCTCCAGGTAAAGCAGTTCCGTAAGAAATACGGTATTATTGAAAATGTTTCGGACCGTGAATACGTCAGCAATGGTTTCCACTGCCATGTAACAGAGGACATTACTCCCATTGAGAAACAGGATAAGGAATACCGTTTCTGGGAAATGAGCAACGGCGGCAAGATCCAGTATGTACGTTACCCCATTTCATACAATAAAGAAGCCATCCGTTCTCTGGTCCGCAGAGCCATGAAAATGGGATTTTACGAAGGTGTCAATCTTTCACTGGCTTATTGTGATGACTGCGGTTATCAGGAACTGGAGATGGATGTGTGTCCCAAGTGCGGAAGCCGCAACCTGACCAAGATTGACCGTATGAACGGCTATCTGTCCTATTCCCGTGTGAAGGGGGATTCCAGACTGAATGATGCCAAGATGGCGGAGATTAAAGAAAGAAAGTCCATGTAGGGTGAGGAATAGGTGAAATTTTACAGGATCTCAGAAATGAGATCCTGATTTTTATATCGGCATTGGCAGCAGGGTTGTAAATCTGTGAAAAATATAATATGATAGATGCTAGTATAAGTACGAAGGGGCTGTCGCACAGTCGCGAATTTGATCTTTATTTGGGTGTAAACGAGCACAAAAGCCAGTGCAGATATATCCACCAAAAGGGTGCATTCGCCTGAGTCTTTAGAAAGTCTTAGCGAAAGATCCTGTATGAAAGGGGTAATCTCGCAGGTTTCGGCCCTGCGAGATTAGGTGCCCACCGTTCAAATGAATTCGCATCAGGCGAATTCATGCGTTGGCACCGGCCCCTGGAAAAAGGAACTTGAGCTCTAGAACTTCAAAGACTCAGGTTCTGTACACGTGGTGGATATACTGACTGGCTTGAAGTGCGAAAAAGGGACCGCACACTAAATTGAATTAGTGAGACAGCCCCTTCAATAAACAGGGAGGTAAATTGAAAATGGCATTACCGGAAAAAGTACAGGAAAATCTGATGAATATGTTTGCAGCTGCCTATCTTGCTTTTACAGATGAAGCAAAAATGGAACTGGGTATCAATGAATTTCATCTTACCGTAAGTAAGGAAGTGGAGAACTGGCAGGTGAGACTTCGTGAAGTTCTGGTATTCAGAGGTGCCAATGAAGTTCAGCTGGCGGTATATGATAAATATATGGAACGATTCGGAATCTACAGAGCGTAATGGATCGTTTTCGTTCATTGGAGGGAGAAACAATGCGATATCATAATATCACAAAGGACGATATGCTCAACGGGGACGGTCTCAGAGTTGTGCTCTGGGTGGCAGGCTGTACCCATAAATGTAAAAACTGTCAGAATCCCATAACATGGGATATCCATGGCGGAATTGAGTTTGATGAAGCGGCCAGAAAGGAAATTGAAGAAGAAATGGAAAAGAGCTATATTTCCGGACTGACACTTTCAGGAGGAGATCCACTTCATCCGGAGAACCGGAAGGAAGTAACGGAGCTGGCTAAAAGTCTGAAGAAGAAATATCCGGACAAAACCATCTGGATGTATACCGGCTTCAGCTGGGATGAGGTGGATGATCTGCCCATTATGGCCTATGTGGATGTGGTGGTAGACGGTGAATATGTGGATGCTCTGCGGGATATTCAGCTTCACTGGAAGGGAAGCAGCAATCAGAGAGTCATTGATGTGGCAAAAACCAGACAACAGGGTCGGGTTGTGCTGTGGGCATAGATCCGGTTCTGTAAAAGGAAAACAAAAAGGAAAAAACGATTCTGTGGGGCAGTAAAATCGTTTTGCAGAATCGAATGGATGGGAGAAATATGTCAGAAACAATTAAAATCAAATATTTTACCGATGCAATAGAAAAACTGACTTATATTGACGGAAAATCTGACTGGATTGATCTGCGGGCAGCAGAAGAGGTAACCCTTGCAAAGGGTGAGTTCAGACTGATACGTCTGGGTGTGGCCATGCAGCTGCCGGAAGGTTATGAAGCCCATATTGTACCGCGAAGCAGTACCTATAAAAATTTTGGTGTGATTCAGGCCAATCATATGGGTGTTGTGGACTGCAGTTACTGCGGTGACAACGATGAATGGCGTTTTCCTGCACTGGCAGTACGGGACACCACAATTCATGTAAATGAAAGAATCTGTCAGTTCCGTATCATGAAAAATCAGCCCAGGCTGGTATTTGAGGAAACTGCACATCTTAACGGTCCTGATCGCGGCGGATTCGGCTCCACAGGAAAACAGTGATTTCCGTTTGGATAAGGCATACTGGTATGTCAGAACAGGAGTTTTGATATGTTAATTGATAAAAATAAGAAACAGGAACAGAAGAAGCAGGAGCTGAAAGCAAAGGCAGAGCAGCTCATCCATACGAAGAGCTTTCAGATCGGAGCAGCAGTCTGCTGTGTGCTGCTGCTGGCATTTGCGGGTATCCGTTTTATGAATCGTGACAGTCTGCTTCGGGAAGGCATTGCTTACTGTGAAAAAAAAGAGTATGCAAAGGCCCAGACCAGTTTAAAAAATGCGATTCTGGCAGATAATCTGAAAGCAGACAATTATACCTATCTGGGTATTGCCTATCTGGGAGATGAAAAATATGCAGATGCAGAGAAACAGTTTCGGCTGGCTCTGAATCTGGATCCGGAAAATGTGTCAGCTTACCGGGGACTTGGTATTTCTGCGTTCAAAACCGGTGATTATGAAAGGGCGATTACCGAGCTGAATCATGCTCTGGATCATACCGGCATCTGGCTGAATCAGGAGATTTATGATATTCTCTGGTATCGGGCCGATGCAGAGAAGGCATTGGAAGATTATGAAGCAGCCTGTGAAACCTACGGCATTCTGATTGAGCTGGAGGGAGATACGGCTGTGATAAGATATAACCGGGGTGCCATGTATTGTCTGCTGGATAAAAAGGAAGAGGCTATGGCGGATTTTGATGCTGCCATATCCCAAAAAGGAAATGGATATCCCATTTTCTGGAATATTTATGACAGTATGGCCGATGCAGGATGGGTGGAAGAAGCGGAAGCGTATCTGAAGCTGTCCCAGGAACCCGGGTATATTGATCTGAATCATGCAGGAACAGAAACAGAGGTTAACAAATATCGCGGCATGATCGCATATATCTGCAGGGATTATGAAACCGCGGTTTCCCTGTTGTCCTCCACCGCTCTTTCATCGGATAAACAGGCACAGATTTATCTGGCATTGTCCTATGAACAGCAGCAGGAAAAGGACAAGGCACTGGCTGTTTTTCTGGAACAGGTCAATGCTGCAAATGCAAGTGCAGTGGATTACAACCGGCTGGCGCGTTTTTATATCAGAAATGAGCAGGGCGAGCAGGCTGTGGAGTATCTTCAGAAGGGGATAGAAAAATTCCCCCAGAGTGATCTGCAGGATCTCTATTACAATATGGTAAGTGCTTATGAATCCTACGGAGCTTATGAAGATGCGTTGGATGCTCTGAAAAAATATACCCGTCTTTACGGTGAGGATGACGGAGCTGTCCGGGAAAAGGCATTTTTAAAAGAAAGGATATAGTCGTTTATGATAGAAACAGGGCAAAAACCGGAGCGGCTGATACTGGTGGCTGTTTCTTCCAGTTCTGGTGATTTTGCGGAAAAGTCTCTGGATGAGCTGGAAGAACTGGTGGATACGGCAGGGGGTGTTACAGTCGGACGACTGATCCAGAATCGGGAGCATATTCATCCCGGCACCTATCTGGGAAGCGGCAAGCTGGACGAACTGATTGAGGAAATCTATATCCGAAAAGCAGATGGTATCGTCTGTGATGATGAACTTTCGCCGGCGCAGCTGAGGAATCTGGAGGACATTCTGAAAACCAAAGTCATGGACCGGACGCTGGTGATTCTGGATATTTTTGCAAAACATGCGGTGACCCATGAGGGTAAGATTCAGGTGGAACTGGCTCAGCTGAAATACCGTGCGGCCCGGCTGGTGGGTCTGCGGTCCAGTCTGTCACGACTGGGCGGCGGAATCGGCACCAGAGGTCCCGGTGAAAAGAAACTGGAAGTGGATCGCCGTATCATCCATGAACGGATCAGTGTTTTAAAGGAGGAACTGCGGGAAGTGATCCGTCACAGAGATGTGACCAGACAGAAACGGAGCGGCTCCATGCTGCCGATGGCGGCCATTGTGGGGTATACCAACGCCGGAAAATCCACACTGTTTAATCTGCTGACAGGGGCACGGGTTCTGGCGGAGGATCAGCTGTTTGCAACTCTGGATCCCTCCATCCGTCAGATGGAGATGGAAGAGGGACAGAAGCTTCTGCTTTCGGATACCGTAGGGTTTATTAATAAACTGCCCCATAATCTGATCGAAGCCTTTCGCAGTACACTGGAAGAAGCACGTTATGCGGATATGATCATTCATGTTGTGGACGGTTCCGATCCTCAGATGGATCTTCACATGTATGTGGTGTATGAAACATTGCAGGAGCTGGGCATTACCGGAAAACCGGTTATTACGGTTTTCAACAAAATGGATCTGGTTGCAAAGGAGCAGGAAATTTCATTTAAAGACCGGAAAGCCGATGCGGTATTCTGTATTTCCGCAGCAGACGGACAGGGAATCGACGAACTCCAGGCAGGTATTCTTCAGATTCTCCGTTCCCAGAGTGTGTATGTGGAGAAACTGTTCAGCTATTCCAATGCGGGAAAGGTACAGCTGATAAGGAAATTCGGACAGCTTCTCAGTGAAGAATATACGGAAGATGGTATCCTTGTAACAGGGTATGTACCGGCAGAGGTGTATGGACAGTTGTATGACTGACCCATGGCTGTATTTTGCCACACGGATTTTGAATAAAGTCAATACACTATATATAGTGTATTTAAAAAGTACAATACTTATATATTGTACTTTTTTATATTGACTCTACAATTTTAGACTGGTATAATTTGTTTCACTCACCCATGTACAGACGGTGAATTTGAAGTGTGATATGGAGGTTATGACCGGATGTTAAGTGTTCAGAAACGTGACGGCGAGATCGCTGAATTTGAACTGGGCAAAATTAAAGGTGCAATTAAAAAGGCATTTATTGCAACAGAGAGTTTTTACAATGAAGAAATCTTAAATTTACTTGCATTACAGGTAACATCAGAATTCCGAAAGTATATTCATGACAACAGAATTTCCGTGGAAGAGATTCAGGACTGTGTGGAACGTGTGCTGGAACGGACCGGATATACCGATGTTGCAAAGGCATATATCCTCTATCGAAAGCAGCGGGAAAAGATGCGCAACATGCATTCCGAGCTGTTGAATTATAAGGATGTGGTGGACAATTATCTGAAGGTGGAAGACTGGCGGGTAAAGGAGAATTCAACAGTCACTTATTCCGTTGGCGGTCTGATTCTCAGTAATTCCGGCGCCATTACTGCAAACTACTGGCTTTCAGAAGTTTATGATGAAGAAATTGCGCAGGCGCACCGCAATGCAGATATTCATCTGCACGATCTGTCCATGCTGACAGGATATTGTGCGGGCTGGTCCCTGAAACAGCTGATTCAGGAAGGCCTGGGAGGAATTACAGGAAAGATTACCTCCGGTCCTGCAAAACATCTTTCCGTACTCTGCAATCAGATGGTGAATTTCCTTGGCATCATGCAGAATGAATGGGCAGGTGCGCAGGCATTTTCTTCCTTTGATACGTATCTGGCCCCCTTTGTCAAAGTTGATAACCTGAGTTACAAAGAGGTTCTGCAGTGCATTCAGTCCTTTGTTTACGGTGTCAATACACCCAGCCGCTGGGGTACGCAGGCGCCATTTTCCAATATTACACTGGACTGGACCGTTCCTGCCGATCTGGCAGAACTGCCGGCCATCGTTGGCGGAAAAGAAATGGATTTCTGCTACAAAGATTGTAAGAAGGAAATGGATATGGTCAATAAGGCATTTATTGAAACCATGCTGGAAGGAGATTACAACGGACGCGGGTTCCAGTATCCCATTCCCACCTATTCCATTACCAGTGATTTTGACTGGTCCGATACTGAAAACAATCGTCTTCTTTTTGAGATGACAGCCAAGTACGGTACACCTTATTTTTCCAATTATATCAACAGTGATATGGAACCCAGTGATGTACGCAGCATGTGCTGCCGTCTGCGCCTGGATCTTCGGGAACTGCGTAAGAAAACAGGTGGTTTCTTTGGGTCCGGTGAAAGCACCGGTTCTGTTGGTGTTGTGACCATTAACATGCCCCGTATCGCTTATCTGGCAGAAGATGAAGCAGATTTCTATAAACGTCTGGATCATCTGATGGATATTGCAGCCAGATCCCTGAAAATCAAGCGTGATGTGATTACAAAGCTGCTGGAGGGCGGTCTGTATCCCTATACCAAAAAATACCTTGGAACCTTTAACAATCATTTTTCCACCATCGGACTTCTGGGTATGAATGAAGTCGGTCTGAATGCAAAATGGATCCGGGAGGACATGACCCATGAATCCTGTCAGAAATTCACGAAGGATGTGCTGAATCATATGAGGGAGCGTCTGTCTGACTATCAGGAGCAGTACGGCGATCTCTACAATCTGGAAGCAACTCCGGCGGAATCCACCGCCTATCGTCTGGCAAAGCACGATGTGGAGCGTTATCCGGATATTATCACGGCCGGAGGAGAGGGAGAAACCCCTTACTATACCAACAGTTCCCATCTGCCGGTTGGTTTCACCGAAGATATTTTTGAGGCGCTGGATATTCAGGATGAGCTTCAGACTCTGTATACCTCAGGAACCGTATTCCATGCCTTCCTGGGCGAACGTCTTACCGACTGGGAATCCGCAGCGAAACTGGTACGGGTGATTGCAGAAAACTACAAGCTTCCGTATTACACCCTGTCCCCTACTTACTCCATCTGCCGGGAACATGGATACATAAACGGTGAGCAGACAGTCTGCCCCATCTGTGGTCAGAAAACAGAGATTTACTCCCGTATTACAGGCTATTATCGACCTGTACAGAACTGGAATGAAGGCAAGACACAGGAATACAAACACCGTGTAACTTATAAGACAGATAAAAGAACCGATTTTGCGGAAAAGAAAGAATCCATGTGGAAAACGCAGGCAGAAATGGCTTCCGTTGTGGAAAATGTACCGGAAACAAAAGCAGAAAGAAGTTCTATGGCGGATATAGCAGGGAATGCAGAGTTGGATACAGATACCGTAAACCGCTATCTGTTTGTTACGGAAACCTGTCCCAACTGTCGGATTGCCAAAGGCTTTCTGGAAGGTGTGGACTACCGTATAATCAATGCGGCAGACCATCCGGAACTGACAGAGAAATATGGTATTCGACAGGCTCCCACTCTGATTGTGCAGGATGAAAGCGGAACCCATCGTTTTGCCAATCCATCCAATATCAAAAAGTATGTGGATCGGCTTGCCGGATGAAAGTAGCTGCCGGGCAGTTTAAAAAGAGTAAAAGGGGCTGTCGTTTGACAGCCCCTTGTCCAGTTTCCGTTTCAGTGCTTAGTCCCTTTTTCGCACTTCAAGCCAGTCAGTATATCCACCACGGGTACAGAACCGAATGCACCCTTTTGGTGGATATATCTGCACTGGCTTTTGTGCTCGTTTGCAAAAAAGATCAGATTCGCGACTGTCATTCATACAAAGAAAAGAAAATGTGATCAACATGCAGCAGCCCATACCTCACAGGAAGGATTCATCTGGAACAGCAGCTGATATACGACCGTGCGTGATGCTTTTATAATATAGAAACAGTCACTTTCCACGGAATGATCGGATAACTGCAGATATTCTTCATGGATTTCCTGAAGGGAATCGATGATACGATCCCGGATTTCCGAAATAGTCTGATATCCGGAAAAGCCGGTATTCCATGCTTCAGGTTCCTGTTTCGATTCAGGGGTCAGTCCTTCCGTTTTTACCTGTTGGATATAACGGCGCAGTTCAAATTTCAGATGTTTTTCATAGATACAATGATCTGCCAGAGAACCCGGATATGCCGCGTTGTGAGGCCAGGTGAAGTAGTCAGCTATATAATGAAGGATCTGTCCGATGGCAACGGCTTCTCTGCGATTCAGCTTCTGATCTGAAGAATTTGCACGGCACATTAAAAAGTGTTCCATCTGTTTCTGAACCAGAGGGAGTGTATGATCGATGTCATGGGGTGTGGTCAGAAAAGATGGACGACAATCCGGAAGAATACTGCCGGTGTAAAAACTGTAGCGATGGGAGAGGAGAAGAAAGGGAAACTGCTGGTATGTCAGATAACTGGCAAGATTAATATGGGATTTCTTTCTCAAATTGTCTGGACCTCCATATGAAGACAATTAAATTATATGAGCTAAGGGACAAATGAACATGGGGCTGTCGCACTGATTATAATTCGTGGGCAGTCCTTTTTCGCACTTCAAGCCAGTCAGTATATCCACCACGGGTACAGAACCTGAGTCTTTGAAGTTCTGGAGCTCAAGTTCCTTTTTCCAGGGGCCGGTTCCAACGCATGAATTCGCCTGATGCGAATTCATTTGAACGGTGGGTACCTAATCTCGCAGGGTCGAAACCTGCGAGATTACCCCTTCCATACAGGATCTTTCGCTAAGACCTTCTAAAGACTCAGGCGAATGTACCCTTATGGTGGATATATTTGGACTGGCTTTTGTGCTTGTTTGATCTAAAATAAGGATCGGATTCGCGACTATGCGACAGCCCCTATGTCTATGGGTCCCGCCAAACATCATCATGGTACAAATGGGTTGTAAAAGTATTCTTCAGAATTTTATTCTGTGAATGCTTTTTTAGTGTAACAGAGGGAACGACAGATATCTATTGATATTTTTTATAAAAATAGTACTGATATTTGTCGAATAAAAGAAAAATGTGATAAAAAATGACACATGTACTGGTAATAGTTGGTATTTATCACATGAAATAACTGTATGGTTCCGTATTTCCCCTTCTTTCTAAACAAATACGTTGCAATGATCTGACCGGATACGATATAATTTCAGGTGAGAAATAATTTATCTCAGTCAGAGAAGACTCTCAACTCTATAAGTGATGAGTAATAATAAACTTGTCTCAGTGAGAGTACAATTTCTGACTGCAGCAACATAAGAGAAAGGCGGATTATAGTAATGAAACTTGAAAATTTATATGATGTTCCCAAACTGGGATTTGGACTGATGCGTCTTCCCAAAAAAGATGGAAAGATTGATATTGAAACAGCAAGCCGTATGGTGGATGATTGTCTGGCAAATGGATTTTACTATTTTGACACAGCATATGTGTATGATAACGGCGATTCAGAACGTGCTGTGAAAGAACTGTTGACTTCCCGTTATCCCAGAGAACAGTTCTGTCTGGCAACCAAGCTTCCTGCATGGGAAATGAAGAGCAGGGAAGACAGAGACCGGGTACTCCAGACGCAGCTGGAGCGTACCGGTGCACAGTATTTTGACTTCTACCTGCTTCATGGTATCAGCCATGAAAATATCGGCGTTTATGATCAGTTTGACTGTTTCGCATGGCTTCAGGAAAAGAAGGCCCAGGGACTGATCCGTCATGCGGGATTTTCTTTCCATGATACCCCGGAAATGCTGGATGAACTGCTGACAAAACACCCTGAAGTGGAATTTGTTCAGCTGCAGATCAATTATGTGGACTGGGAAAGTGAGAATGTACAGTCCCGCGGTGTATATGAAGTGGCAAGAAAGCATGGCAAGCCGGTTGTTATTATGGAGCCGGTAAAAGGCGGCAGCCTGGCCATTCTTCGTGATGATGTGGGTGAAGGACTGAAGAAGGCTCGTCCGGAAGCATCCTATGCATCCTGGGCTCTTCGCTTTGCAGCAGACAATGAAGGCATTCTGACTGTGCTGAGCGGTATGTCCAATGAAGAACAGATGAAAGATAATATCGCGGTTATGAAAAATTTTGAACCTCTGACAGAAGAAGAACGGGAATTACTGGCGCAGGTAACAGAAAAACTGAATCAGATCCCCACCGTTGCATGCACCGCATGCCGTTACTGTGTGGAAGGATGTCCGCAGAATATTAATATTCCCAGTATGATCAAACATCTGAATACCTGTAGGGTATATACTTACAGTGAGTCAGTTGGAAGAAGATTCGGTATGGATATCAGAGATGGCTCTGGAAAACCCTCTGACTG
>JALETI010000013.1 GCA_022781515.1 Lachnospiraceae bacterium | reverse complement strand
GCTTCGGAACCGCTGATTCGTACAATACCAATTCCCGAATGAGTCATCGCTGTACCAATTGCAGCAATTGTATCATTATTCATATATTTTTCCTCCCTCTGGTTTGCAGAAAAGCCGTGCTGAATTCATCAGCACGGCTTTTATCCTCAATCTGATATACAACAGGAGATTGATCATGGATTCCTGTCTTAATCTTCCTGTTTCTGTTCTGCGGATACTGTATCATTGGTGGTTTCTCTGTTGAAATCTTTATTTCTGTTATAACCGCCCTTTTTGTATGAGCTGTTATAACGATTATAACCACCTTTGCCGCCGTTTGATCTGTTGTTATAGGTCTTCTCACGTTTCAGTGAGATTACAACATGTCTGTACGGTTCCTCTCCTTCACTTCTTGTAACCACATAGCGGTCATTCTGAAGTGCCGCATGAATCACTCTTCTTTCATAGGGATTCATCGGTTCCAGAGAAACAGGTTTTTTGGTTCTTTTTACCTTAAATGCAATATTCTTTGCCAGGTTCTCAAGGGTGTCTTTTCTTCTTTCACGGTAATTTTCGGTATCAAGCTTTACCCGAATATACTCTTCATGGTTCTTATTGGCAACAAGACCTGTCAGATACTGAAGGGAATCCAGTGTCTGTCCTCTCTTACCAATCAGAATGCCCATGTCTTCACCGATCATGTTGATATCCAGTACATTTTCTTCTTCATCAAATTTACTGTCAACAGAAACCGCAAGACCCATGGCATTGCATACCTGAGTAATAAACTCTTCCGGTGTAGCAGCAACTTTCATATCTGATTTGCTGACCGGCTTATCCTCATTGCTCTTCTCAGAAACTGCTGCAGCCTCTTCCTGCTTTTCTTCAGGTTCAGCAACAGTTTCAACTGCAGGCGCGGATGTTTTGGAAGATGAATTCATGAAGTTTTCCAGTTCTTCTGAAAACGCATCTTCTTTCACCCATGCTCTGATTACTGCAGGTCTGCTTAAAATTCCAAAGAATCCTGTCTTTCCTGCATCAATCACTTCATACTCCATCTTATCGCTGGTAGTACCGAGTTCGATCATCGCCTGAGTAAGAGCCTCTTCTACATTTTTTGCAGTTACTTCAATCTTATTCATTATACATTCCCATATTGCGGCGATTCAGCAGAGCATTCATAATTTTATTTAAAAACTTTTCCGCAAAAAGCTGAATCGTTACCTCACATTGTGTTCAAATCGACGCTTTCAGAGATCCGGCGCCGGATTTGGTTTGCGCAGAATTTCTTCTATGATATCAGTGCATTATTATTTCTTTTCTTTGTCATTAAAATCCTGAACCATTCTGGCTCTTGCCGCAATACTGCCCTTATCATAGGTTTTATTATAGTATGCACTGCTGTCAGATGTATTCTTTTCAATGACAGGAATGATTCTTTCTCTCTTTTCCGTATTAACAGCTGAATTCATATTGGAATTTCCATGAACATATGAGCCGTCTGCATTTATTTCGGGAAGTCCCTGTTTTGCACGCTTTTTGTTCTGCTTTTCAATATTTTTTTCAATAATGCTGTCAACACCAATCATGTCAAAATACTTGTTGACGCATACCTGAATCACCGTTCTGACTACAGCACTTGCGATCCAGTAAATACCAAGACCTGCAGGAAATGTAATACAGAAAAATGCAGACATCAGCGGCATAAAGGTATTCATGCTCTTCATGGTTGCTGCAGTGGGATCATCCGGATTTGTGTTTGTATTCTGACCGGCCTGAGATACTTTGATATTTAACCACTGGGTAAACCATGCCAGAAAAGGAATCAGCAGCGCAATGCTGAGTTTGAATCCGGGTGCTTCTGTCAGATTAATACCACCAAGGAAGGAATTCATATCCAGAATGTTTTCATACAGCGGTCTGATCTGATCTGCGATAGAAGGAAACAGATCAGAAAAGCTTGCCCATTCGGTTTTATCAAATTTGTAAAACAGGTCAATGATGTAGTTTACAGATTCAGGCGTAGAACCGTCAAATGCATATTTTTCCGGATTCATGGCATTGGCATTGGCCAGATCAGCAATTTTTGATGCAAAATCATTCTGTGTCAGAGCGATCGTTGCAATTTCCTGCAGCTGATCCTTAATACCTGTTACATAGCCGGGAATCTGATAGATTACACGGTATAAAGCAAGCATAATCGGAAACTGAACCAGTGTCGGAAGGCATCCTGATGTGGGATTGTATCCGTACTTGTCATAGATCATCTGTGTTTCCTTCTGCTGCTTCTCCATAGAAGCCTGATCTCTTTTACCCTTGTATTTACTCTGAATTTTCTGAAGTTCAGGGTTTACAACGGCATTCAGCTTCATGTTTTTCTGCTGCATAACCGTTAACGGAATCAGCAGAATATTAACGATAATAGTAAATAAAATAATTGCAAGTCCGATGTTGGGAATACCCATACTGCTGATGGCATCATAAATACCATTCATCAGAATGCCCAGCAGCTTCGCAAAGGGACCTACAATTTTTCCGTCATACTGTGTCAGTAAAATAAAATTCAAAGGATTACCTCCGATTTACGGGACGGGATCATACCCACCCTTGGCAAAAGGATTACATCTTAAAATGCGCCAAACCGCAAGCAGACCGCCTTTCCATACCCCATACCGTTCAATTGCAATGATTGCATACTGTGAACATGTCGGAACATACCGACAGCATGGCGGTTTCATGGGCGAAATGTATCTGCGGTAAAACCTGATCAGGGAAATCAAGCATTTTTTCATCAATTCTAATATCCTCTCATCACAAATGCATTACTACACCAGCATATTGTGAAGCCTGGCCAAGTGCAGAACTGCACTTTCAATTTCACTGTAATTTCTGCCTTTTGCTTCTTTTCTGGCTACAACCACAATGTCATAACCTTTCTGGAATCTGTTTTCATTAAGTCTGAAACTCTCTTTTATGAGTCTTTTCACACGATGCCTTACTACACTGTTTCCTACTTTTTTACTGACGGAAATTCCCAGCCTGCCAGCAGTATCCTCCTGCGCAGGTGCCAGGTACATAACGAGGTACTTGTTGACATACGACTTTCCGTTTCGGTAAATTTTTAAAAAATCCCTGTTATTCTTAATTGATTCCATGTTCTGTCATCACCTTCCGCTTATCCAGATCCGGGACTCCTCTGACCAGATGTCCGGAGCCAATCTTTCAATGAAAACTCATACAGCCCTTTCTGGATATCTCGCAAAAAAAGGCCACATGAACTGCGGCCTTTGCTGAATTATGCGGATAATTTCTTTCTGCCTTTTGCTCTTCTTGCCTGCAGAACCTTTCTGCCGCCGGGTGTGCTCATTCTTGCTCTGAAACCGTGAACCTTAGATCTCTGTCTCTTTTTGGGCTGGAATGTCATCTTCATATCGTATACACCTCCTTTACGCATGGTAGCAACACATCATTGCCATTATATATAAAGCTTCCCATCAAGTCAAGCATTTCTTTTTATAAAAAGGAAAGGAAATATCCACATTCCTGACTTCCATCTTTCATAAAAAATCTCAAAAAATTTTTTCTGTAGACTTTTCCACAGACTTAAAGTACTTTTTCACGCCTCTTCAACCGGTTATACACAGGTTTTCAACTATCCACATTTTGTTGATAACTTGTGGATAAACCTGAAGTCCGATACAATATCTGGGTACAGATATCCTTAAAAAAGACAAAATACCCCAAAATATGCGTGTAAAACCTTATTCACGTTATCCACAAACAGACGTTTTTTGTCAGTTATCCACATTTTTTTACATGAATACTTATCAACTTGTTCACAACTCCGAAATTTCTTTTCTTCGGTTGATGCCATTGATATCTTTTTCGAATTGTAGTAAAATAAATACAATATTTATATGATGTGTGTAGTGTCTCTATCGGTAATTGAGGTGTTTTCCTGCCCGCAATTACCGTTTTCCTACTGCCTTTTTTATGATGAATTTTACATTTTCAGTGGAGATGCAGGCCAGACATTATACATATCACCTTTGAACTCTATCGATCGATCGGCAGCTTCATGTTTCACTCAAAAGGAATTTATGTAAAGTCATAATCCTGCTATATGCAAACAGTTTTGACCACAGCATTATTATATATTAGGAAGAAACTGACACTTTCCATATAAGAGCTGCAGACTTATTTCATTTTCAGAGGAGTTTTACATGTTAGACACAATACAAAAAAACTGGAATCAGATTACAGAAAAACTGAAAGCCGATCAGGAACTTTCAGAGATTTCTTTTCACACCTGGATTCAGCCGCTGAAACCAGTCGCATGTGACGGTAATGTAATCATGGTTTTATATCCAGGAGAAAAATTCGGTCTGGATTATATCCAACAGAAAAAATACGATTTTTTTCTTCAGCTTCATATTGAAGAAATTACCGGTATCAGCTGTGAAGTACGCTTCATTATGAAAGACGATGTGCCTTCTCAGCCCGTACGAAAAATTGCGGTTTCTTCCAATGTTTCGGTTCCCACAGGGCTCATTCAGAAATATACATTTGACAATTTCGTTGTAGGTTCCAACAATCGGATGGCACATGCTGCATCCCTGGCTGTGGCCGAATCCCCTGCGGAAGCATTCAACCCGCTTTTTATTTATGGCGGTGTAGGTCTGGGAAAAACCCATCTGATGCATTCCATTGGAAACTACATCCTTGACAAGGATCCGGCAAAAAAGGTCATGTATGTTACGTCAGAAATTTTCACCAACGATCTGATTGAATCCATTCGGAAAAAGAATAATAACAATGACAACACAACTGCCGAATTCCGGGCCAAATATCGCAACAATGATGTACTTCTTATTGATGATATTCAGTTTATTTCCGGTAAGGACAGTACGCAGGAAGAATTCTTCCATACTTTTAACACCCTGTATCAGGCAAAACGCCAGATTATTATCTCCTCAGATCGTCCCCCCAGTGAACTGGAACTGCTGGAAGAGCGTCTCCGCTCCAGATTCCAGGGAGGACTTACCGTTGATATTTCAGAACCGGACTATGAAACCCGTATGGCAATTCTTCGTAAAAAAGAGGCAGATGAAGGGTATAATATAGATACTGAGATTATCAAATATATTGCAACCCATGTGAAATCCAATATCCGTGAGCTGGAAGGCGCACTCACCAAAATTGTTGCATTTTCCAGACTTCAGAATACTCAGATCACCCTTGAAATGGCATCTGAAATATTGAAAGACCAGCTGGGACCTGCAGAACCCAGGGAAATCACACCGGAATTGATCATTGAAACCGTTGCAGATCATTTCCATGTATCTGTGAAAGACCTTATTTCACCCAAACGCAGCAAAGATATTGCACATCCCAGGCAGATTGCAATGTATCTCTGTAAAGAAATGACAAATGTACCCCTGATCAAAATCGGTACCTGCCTTGGTAACCGCGACCATGCAACGATTATCCATGGCTGCGAAAAGATCAAAAAAGATCTGAATGATAATGAAAGCCTTCAATCTGCAATTGATACGTTAAAGAAAAAAATCAATCCTCCTTTATAGTTTTTTTAACATGGATATGTTGATAAGCGGTGGATTTTATGTGAATGAATTTTACTGTTTTTCACACCGTGGATAACTTCAGAATTATCATCAGGTTCACGTTAAGTTATCCACGCGTTTTCCAATTGTGGAAAACCTGTTACATTCAGGGTTTTTGGGGGTTATCCACTTATTCACGCCCCCTACTGCTGATACTGCTGAAAATTAACTATATATATATTTCATAGACCTCATTGATCCCGAAAGGAGTTATGCACAATCATGAAAGTCTACTTTGAAAAGTCCGCCCTCATGAACGCCATCAATACCGTTCTGAAAGCGGTACCTTCCAAAACAAACTATAAAATTTTAGAATGCATCCTGATTGATGCACGTCAGTCTCAGGTTGTTCTTACAGCCAATGATACCGAACTGGGTATTGAAACAACCATTGATGCACGCATCGAAACCCATGGAATAACTGCAATTAATGCAAAACTTTTTGCTGAAATCATACGAAAGCTGCCAGACAGTGAAATTCTTCTGCAAATTGAAGATAATACTGCACTGATTCAATCTGAAAATGCAAAATTCAGAATTATGTGTGATGATCCGGATACGTATATTCTGCTCCCGCAGTTTAATAAAGATCATTCCATTATAATTTCGCAGTTTGTCTTGAAAGATCTGATTCGCCAGACCATCTTTTCCATTGCGGTGAATGATTCCAACCCTGCCATGTCCGGTGAATTATTTGAAGTAAGAGAAAATCAGCTTCGTGTCTGCTCTCTGGATGGTCATCGAATTTCCATTCGTAAAGTGGAATTAAATGATGTTTACCCGAATTTTCAGGTGGTTGTTCCCGGAAAGTCTCTTAGTGAGATCAGTAAGATTCTCACCGGTAATGCAGATTCTGAAGTCAGAATTTTCTTTTCCAAAAATCATATTTCCTTCGAATTTGACCAGACCATTGTGGTCAGCCGTTTAATTGATAAGAAATATTTTAATGTTGATCAGATGCTGAGCAATGATTATGAAACCTGTATTACTGTAAATAAAAAAATATTACTGGAAAGTATTGAACGTTCCACCTTGCTTGTAAAAGAAAGTGATAAAAAACCGATTATTTTCAATATCAGCCAGAATTCCATGGAACTGATCATGAATTCTTCTCTTGGACATATGCGTGATGAAATCATGGTTCAGCAATACGGAAAAGATATTATGATCGGCTTCAATCCACGTTTCATGATTGAAGCACTGCGTGTAATTGATGATGAAGAAGTACAACTTTACACCATCAACGCCAAAGCCCCCTGCTTCATCAAAGATCAGAACGAAAGTTACATTTATCTGATTCTGCCTGTCAACTTCAATCAGGCAATATAAGCATGCATAATATGCATGGATAGCAATGAATAAATATACAAAAACAGGAGGTTTTATGCAGGAAATTAAATTAAGACCCGAAGATGAATTTATTAAGCTTGGTCAGGCTTTAAAAGCAGTGAATATGGTGGGATCCGGTGTGGAGGCAAAAATTGTGATTCAGAACGGAGAGGTTCAGGTGAATGGCGAAGTGGATACACGACGCGGAAAAAAACTTTATGATGGAGATACCTTCACCTATCAGGGAGAAACCGTAAAGGTAGTCAGGTAATTCATGAAAATCAGACAGCTTGATCTGATGAATTTCAGAAATTATGAAACCCTTAGTCTGGAGCCCGGTCCGGGAACCAATATCCTTTACGGAGACAACGCCCAGGGGAAAACCAATATCCTGGAAAGTATATATATGTGCGGTGCTGCCAGATCCCATCGTGCTTCCAGGGATCGTGAAATGATCCGCTTTGATGCGGAGGAAGCCCATATTAAAATGTTTGTGGAAAAGCATGAATCCATTTACCGGCTGGATATGCATTTAAAAAAAAGTAAAACCAAAGGGATTGCAGTCAATGGTCTTCCCATCCGCAAAGTCAGTGAACTGTTCGGCATTGTAAATATTATTTTCTTTTCTCCGGAGGATCTGAACCTTGTGAAAAAGGGTCCGGCAGAGCGGAGACGGTTTATAGACAGTGAATTATGTCAGCTGGACAAAGTCTATACCAGTCAGTTGATGAATTATAATAAAGTTCTGATGGAACGGAATCGTTTGCTGAAGGATATGGCTTTTTCCCCGGGCTTATCGGACACGTTGTCCGTGTGGGATGAACAGTTAGCAGAATTCGGTGAGAAAATCATAAAACGAAGGACTGGATTTGTAGGACAACTAAACGACATTATTCGTTCACTCCATTATACATTAACCGGAGGAAAGGAAACGATTACGCTTTTATATGAACCGGATACCGAGCCGGGCAGATTCTCTGAAGCACTTGAAGAAAGTCTTGACCGTGATATGCGTCAGCGTATTACATCCAGAGGACCGCATCGCGACGATATCTGTTTCCTGGTGAATGGAATCGATATCCGTAAATATGGTTCTCAGGGACAGCAGCGAACGGCTGCATTATCCTTGAAACTTTCGGAGATTGAACTGGTACGTCAGCTGATTCATGATACGCCGGTACTTCTGCTGGATGATGTTCTATCTGAACTGGACAGTTCCAGACAGACACAGCTTCTGGCTGCCATAAAGGATACGCAGACCTTTATTACCTGTACGGGACTGGATGAATTTGTCAACTGCCGTTTTCCCATTGATCATCTGTTCCGGGTTGCGGATGGAAGGGTTGAACGGCAAAATCAGCCGGATATTGAGTGATAGTATAGTAATGATGGGAGTTTAAGATAAAATCAGATTAACTGCATTCGTGTGCTGCAGTTTAACAGAAAAGAAAGGAGCTGTAACAGTCTATGAGTCAGGATTACAGTGCAGATCAGATTCAGATTCTGGAGGGACTTGAAGCTGTAAGAAAAAGACCGGGTATGTATATTGGCAGTACCTCGGTGAGAGGGCTGCATCATCTGGTTTATGAAATAGTAGATAATTCCGTAGATGAGGCACTGGCTGGTTTCTGTACCGAAATTGATGTGCAGATCAACGAGGATAATTCAGTAACAGTAACCGATAATGGCCGTGGTATGCCGGTGGATATGCATCCCAAAGCTGGCGTTCCGGCCGTACAGGTTATTTTTACCGTACTTCATGCCGGAGGAAAATTTGGCGGCGGTGCCTATAAGGTATCCGGAGGACTGCATGGTGTTGGTGCATCCGTTGTAAATGCACTTTCCGACTGGCTTGAAGTGCAGATCTGCAGCGGAGGAAAGGTGTACAGACAGCGTTATGAAAGAGGTGCTGTTGTTACAGATCTTGAAATAATCGGAACCTGTTCGGAAGAAGAACACGGCTCCCGCGTGACATTCAAGCCGGATGGTTCCATTTTTGAAGAAACCGTTTTTGATTACGCCACCTTAAAGCAGCGTCTTCAGGAAATGGCATTTCTGACAAAAGGTCTCAAGATTACCCTGCGGGATGTCAGAGCGAACAGCAGCCATGAAAAGGTATTTCATTATGAAGGCGGCATCAAGGAATTTGTAACCTATCTGAACCGCAGTACAGAAGCACTTTATCCCCAGGTCATTTACTGCGAAGGTGAGAAAGATGGCATTCTTGTGGAAGTAGCCATGCAGCACAATGATGCATTTAACGAAAACTGCTACAGTTTTGTAAATAATATTACGACACCGGAAGGCGGTACGCATCTGGCCGGTTTCAAGAGTGCGTTAACCAAAACCTTTAACGATTATGCCAGAAAAGCGAAACTTCTGAAGGAAAACGAATCTCTGGCAGGAGAAGATATCCGGGAAGGTCTTACCGCAATCATCAGTATTAAAATTGAGGATCCCCAGTTTGAAGGTCAGACCAAGCAGAAGCTTGGCAACAGTGAAGCAAGAGGGGCCGTTGAAAATCTGGTCAGCGGTCAGCTGGGTCTCTTCCTGGAGCAGAATCCGCAGGTGGCAAGACTGATCTGCGATAAGGCAATTCTGGCACAGAGAGCCCGTGCTGCGGCAAGAAAAGCCAGGGATCTGACCAGAAGAAAGACGGCATTGGAAGGACTGGCTCTGCCGGGCAAGCTGGCAGACTGTTCCGACAAGGATCCGTCCAAATGCGAAATCTATATCGTAGAGGGAGATTCTGCGGGTGGTTCAGCCAAGAGCGCCCGGTCCAGAGCCACACAGGCAATTCTTCCGCTGCGGGGCAAAATTCTGAATGTGGAAAAGGCAAGGCTGGACCGTATTTACGGCAATGCGGAAATCAAAGCCATGATCACAGCCTTCGGTACCGGTATCCAGGAGGATTTTGATATTTCCAAACTGCGTTATCACAAGATTATTATCATGACGGATGCGGACGTGGATGGAGCTCATATCAGTACGTTATTATTAACCTTCCTGTATCGTTTTATGCCTGAGCTGATCAGACAGGGATATGTGTATCTGGCTCAGCCGCCTCTTTATAAAGTGGAGAGGAACAAAAAGGTATGGTATGCCTACAGCGATGAACAGCTGAATGACATACTGAAAGAAATCGGAAGAGATAACAGCAATAAAATACAGCGGTATAAAGGGCTGGGAGAAATGGATGCATCTCAGCTCTGGGAAACCACCATGGATCCGGAGCGGCGTATTCTGCGTCGGGTAACCATGGATGATGCTGACAGTGCATCCATTGATCTGACATTTACCACATTGATGGGGGACAAAGTGGAACCCAGACGTGAGTTTATTGAAGCAAATGCGAAATTTGTACAGAATCTGGATATTTAATGAGGAGGTAGCAGTTCATGGATGAAAATATTTTTGACAAAGTGCATGATATCGATCTGCAGAAAACCATGGAGACCTCTTACATTGATTATGCCATGAGCGTAATTGCGGCCAGAGCACTTCCAGATGTGAGAGACGGTCTGAAACCGGTACAGAGAAGAATTCTGTTTTCCATGATAGAACTGAATAACGGGCCGGATAAGCCGCATCGTAAATGTGCGCGTATCGTCGGTGATACCATGGGTAAATATCATCCCCATGGTGACAGTTCTATTTATGAAGCACTGGTAAAACTGGCACAGGATTTCAATACCCGTTATCCCCTGGTTGACGGTCATGGAAATTTCGGCTCTGTGGATGGGGATGGTGCGGCAGCCATGCGATATACCGAAGCAAGACTGAGCCGCATTTCCATGGAAATGCTGTCCGATATCAATAAAGATACCGTTGATTTTGTTCCGAACTTTGATGATACGGAAAAAGAACCGGCAGTACTGCCTTCCAGATATCCGAATCTTCTGGTTAACGGAACCAGCGGTATTGCGGTCGGTATGGCAACCAATATTCCTCCCCATAATCTGAAAGAAACCATCAATGCTGTGGTCAAAATCATTGATAATCAGGTGGAAGAAGACAGGGAAACAACAATTGAAGAAGTCATGGATATTGTGAAAGGTCCGGATTTCCCTACAGGTGCTGAGATTGTGGGCAGAAGCGGTATTGAAGAGGCCTATCGCACGGGGCGGGGAAAAATCCGTGTACGTGCCGTTGCGGACATTGAAGCCATGCCCAATGGAAAGTCACGTATTGTTGTTTCTGAAATCCCCTATATGGTAAACAAGGCAAGACTGATTGAAAAAATCGCAGATCTGGTAAAAGATAAAAAACTGGATGGTATCACGGAATTGCGTGACGAATCAGACCGGTTCGGCATGCGGATTGTGATTGAACTGCGTCGTGATGTCAATGCCAATGTTATGCTGAATAATCTGTATAAGCACACGCAGATGATGGATACCTTTGGTGTGATTATGCTGGCCCTGGTCAACAATGAACCCAGAGTACTGAATCTGAAAGATATGCTGGTGCATTATCTGGATCATCAGAAAGAAGTTGTTACCAGAAGAACCCGTTATGAGCTGAATAAAGCACTGGAACGAGCTCATATTCTGGAAGGTCTGCTGATTGCACTGGATCATATCGATGAAGTGATCAGTATCATCCGTTCTTCTAAAAATACACAGGAAGCAAAGCTGCGTCTGCAGGAACGCTTCCAGCTCAGTGATGCACAGTCACAGGCCATTGTAGACATGCGTCTGCGCGCTCTGACCGGTCTGGAACGGGAAAAACTGGAAGGTGAGTATAAAGAACTCAAAGCAGAAATTGAGCGCTTAAAAGCGATTCTGGCGGATGAGAAGAAGCTTCTGATGCTGATCAGGGGAGAAATCTGCCAGATCAGAGATAAATTCGGTGATGAAAGAAGAACTTCTATTACCATGGACGAGGCAGATCTGAGTAATGAAGACCTGATTCCGGATGAATCTGTTGTGGTTACCATGACCAATCTGGGCTATATCAAGCGTATGACTTCCGATACCTTCCGTTCGCAGAACCGGGGTGGAAAGGGAATCAAGGGCATGCAGACCCTGGATCAGGATTTTATGGAGGAAATGATCCTCACCAGGACCCACCGCTATCTGCTGTTCTTTACCAGCATGGGCAGAGTGTATCGTCTGAAAACCTATGAAATCCCAGAGGCAGGAAGAACGGCAAGAGGTACGGCCATTGTAAATCTGCTGCAGCTTCAGCCGGAAGAAAAAGTTACGGCGGTGATTCCGTTGAAGAGTTTTGAATCCGGCCAGTATCTGTTTATGTGCACCAGAAACGGCATGGTCAAAAAAACACGGATGGAAGATTTCATGAATATCCGGAAAACCGGTCTGCAGGCCATCAGCATGCGTGAAGATGATGCATTGATCGAGGTGAAGGTAACGGATGGAAACAAAGACCTGATTCTTGTGAGCAGTAAGGGAATGTGTATTCGTTTCCATGAAAAAGACGTGCGTCCCACCGGAAGAAGTTCCATGGGTGTCCGTGGCATGGATCTGTCAGGGGATGATAAAATCATCGGCATGCAGATGCACACCCAGGGAGATTATGTCCTTACGGTAAGTGCCAATGGTATGGGAAAGAAAACCGCAATGGAAGAATTTAAAGTGCAGATTCGCGGCGGAAAAGGCGTGAAATGCAGCAGGCTCAATGAGAAAACCGGCGATCTGGTTGGTGTAAAGGCAGTCTGTGATGGCCAGGAGCTGATGATCATTACTGCAGGCGGTATTATTATCCGCATTGCCATTGACAGTATCTCCACACTGGGACGAATCGCCTCCGGTGTAAAACTCATTGATGTCAACGAAGAAAAGACCGGTCTGGTTGCAAGTATCGCCAAGGTAAAAGTGGAAGATATTGAAAAAGAAGCGGAACAGAGCGGACTTTCATCAGAGCAAAGCGATGAGGAAGATACAGAAGAGGTATCCAGTGAAACTGTATCCGAAGAGATCATGGAAAATACTGCTTCGGAAGAAAATGAAACAGATCCCCAGATTCAGATTCTGCTGGAGCGGGCAGCTGCTGACGCGGAGGAAGAATAATCAGAAATAATACAAAAATGTAAATAAGAAACGGTTCAGTACTGCTGAACCATGATAATCAGGCAGAAAGGAAATACTGTATGAAAATATTCCATGAAAATATTGCAGGGCAGCATTTCCTTTTTGCGTGCTGCCATGTATTTTCAGAATCTTCAGCATCTGGATTTACAGGAACACATGGAACAGAAACCGGAGGAAACCATGAGAGAGATATCAGTTCATACAATTACACAGAATATCAAGGAAATGTGTATAGAAGCGAATCATTTTCTTTCAGATGATATGAAAGAAGTATTTCAGAATGCAGCAAAGAGTGAGGAATCACCGCTTGGGAAACAGATTCTCGGTCAGCTGATGGAAAATATGGAAATTGCATCAAAGGATATGATTCCCATCTGTCAGGACACCGGAATGGCAGTTGTTTTTATTGAAGCAGGACAGGATGTACATTTTACAGATGGCCTTCTGGAGAATGCGATTCATGAAGGTGTACGTCAGGGATATACGGAAGGATTTTTACGTAAATCCGTGGTAAAAGATCCTCTGATCCGGGAAAATACCAATGACAATACACCGGCAGTAATTCATTATTCCATTACAGAAGGCAGTCAGGTAAAGATTACAGTAGCCCCCAAAGGCTTTGGGAGTGAAAATATGAGCAGAGTGTTTATGCTGAAGCCGGCAGATGGTATAGAAGGTGTGAAGGCAGCGGTTTTGCAGGCCGTGAAGGATGCGGGACCGAATTCCTGTCCTCCCATGGTTGTAGGTGTGGGAATCGGAGGCACATTTGAAAAATGTGCCCTTCTTGCGAAAAAAGCTCTGACCAGAAATGTAAATCAGCATTCGGAGATTCCTTATGTAAAAGAAATGGAAATCGAATTGCTGGAAAAGATGAATAAACTGGGCATCGGACCGGCTGGTCTCGGAGGTACCACAAGTGTATTTGCTGTAAATATAGAGACATATCCGACACATATTGCAGGTCTGCCGGTTGCAGTGAATACCTGCTGTCATGTGAACAGACATGTAACGAGGACTATTTAACAGATAATTGCAGGAATCAGGAGGTATCTATATGGAAAAATATTTAACTGCTCCATTTACTGCTGAAAAAACAGCAAATCTGAAGGCAGGAGACTATGTCTACATAACAGGAACTGTATACACAGCAAGAGATGCTGCGCATAAAAGAATGGCAGAAACCCTGGAAAAAGGAGAACCGCTTCCATTCGATATCCGAGACCAGCTGATTTATTATCTCGGGCCTTCACCGGCACGTGAAGGCAGGGTAATCGGTTCTGCAGGTCCCACCACATCCAGTCGAATGGACAAATATGCCCCCGAACTGCTGGATCTTGGGCTGAGGGGAATGATTGGCAAAGGAAAACGAAATCAGCAGGTGATTGATGCGATTGTAAGAAATCAGTCGGTATATTTTGCTGCAGTGGGAGGAGCAGGAGCACTGTTGTCCAAATGCATTAAAAAAGCCGAAGTGATTGCATATGAAGATCTTGGTACAGAGGCGATTCGTAAACTGGAAGTAGAGAATCTGCCGGTTATTGTGGTAATTGATCAGGAAGGCAGAAACCAGTATGAAATTGCTGTCGAAGAATGGCAAAAAGAAATTTAAAAATCCTGTTGACAAATGAAAATATATCAGATATAATACATCATGCGTCTGAAGTAATGGCGTAATTAAATAGAAGCTTTTCAGTTCGGAGAAATACTCAAGAGGCCGAAGAGGCGCCCCTGCTAAGGGTGTAGGTCGTTTACGCGGCGCGAGGGTTCAAATCCCTCTTTCTCCGCTCGCTTCTGTTTGAAAGCGCTGTTATTTTTTTGCGAGAAAAACTGTTGAAGAAAAAAAACAGTTGACAAACGATAAAACATCTGATATGATGTATGAGTTGCTGAAAAAACAGTAACAAAAATAAATAAAAAAGTAGTTGACAAGCATCGAAAGATGTGCTAGACTATGAAAGCTGTTGCAAAACAGCACAGGAACCTTGATAACTGAACAATGAATTCAAGAATATAACCAAAAGTAAGCTTGCTTTATGGAAACATAAAGAAGCCGAACCTGAAGATTCCAACATTCAAAAAAGAACAAAACCTAAAAG
>JALETI010000224.1 GCA_022781515.1 Lachnospiraceae bacterium | reverse complement strand
CAGAAACTGAGTCAGTCCCTGAAAGACCTGAAAGGCCGCGGAACCAACGATGGCGGCATGTGCAATTTTCCCAAAGGCAAAAAATATTATCAGTACCTTCTGGAAACCTCCACCGGTTCCGACCGTTCCGTAAAAGAACTGGAAGATATGGTCCGAAAACAGATATCGGAAGACATTGGTGAAATAGGGAATATTGTGCAGAAAAATCCTTCGGTTTATGAAAAGCTGGATTCTTTCTCCTTTTCAAAAACCGAACCGAAATCCATTCTGGAAGATCTGCAGCAGAAAATGGCAGCAGACTTTCCGCAGCTGGATAAAAAGGTTTACCTGAAGGTAAAATACGTCAGTAAATCCATGGAAGATGCTCTGAGCCCTGCCTTTTATCTGACACCGCCCATTGATAAAAACGATGAAAATGTCATCTACATCAACAGCAAACTGTCCAATCCATCTGAACTGTACACCACTCTGGCCCATGAAGGCTATCCGGGTCATCTCTATCAGACTCTGTATTCTGCAGCCTCTGAAGAAGAAAATCCGATCCGCAGTCTCTGCAGCGTCCCCGGCTTCACGGAAGGCTGGGCTACCTATGTGGAAAACCTTTCCTATTATTACGATACGGAAACAGACCGGGACACTGCCGCTGCCCTGCAGTACAACAGCAGTTCCACCCTTGGTATCTATGCTCTGCTGGATATGTACATCAACTATGACGGCTGGGATATGGAGGAAACAGCAGAATTTCTCAAAGGCTTTTTCGAAGTAGATGATGATGCCGTAGAAGAACTGTACTACACGCTGATTGCACAGCCCTGCAATTATCTGAAATACTACATCGGCTATCTGGAAATTCTGGATCTGAAAAAAACAGCCATGGAAGAACAGGGTGACGCATTCGATCTGAAAGAATTTCATGAAGACCTGCTGGAAATCGGAGAAGCGCCCTTTTCCATCATCCGGAAATATATGAAGTAACTATTCTGTTTTCAGATTGTTGATCAGGTAGCGAATACGGGCATTCTCTTCACGCAGAGAAAGCACCTCGTTGGAAAGTTCTGTTTCCCTTCGTGCATAGCGGTTCACCAGAATGTCCGTGATTTCACACAGAATCTTCATCTTCTCTGCCAGAATGCCGAGACACTCATACAGCTGATGATACCGGATTTTGGCATCAATACACAGCGGAAGATAATACACCCTCGTCTGATAAATGTATTCATGTACCTTCCAGATGGAGAGATCAATGAGATGTTCCACAATATCACTCTGATCGGAAAGCCGCACCAGAAGGGCAAACTTATTTTTCAGAAGCTCGTTGAAAAACAGCTTCTGTTCCTTTTCATTATATCGATGGCGGCTTTTCAGCAGCAGCATAATCTGAATAATATCCCCCGGGAGATGGTAGACCGTCCGAAAGATCTCTTCCTCCTCCTTTGTGGGGATATTTTTCGTAAAATCATGACAAAGTGCCGACGCCAGCAGCACATCCTCTTCTTCCTTCGAAAAACCCACATGGAGATGAATCAGCATTTTACAGACCCGGAGACAATGAATATAGAACGGAAGGGCGATCTCTCCATCCTCCTGTTCCATGGCACCCCGGTATCGGCCATTGTATCGGCCTCTGGCAATTACCAGACAACAGGCCGTATAAAACAGCTTTTTTTCACATGCATATTTCCAGACGTAATCATACTCCTGCTGATACAGCAAAAACTCCTCTTTATCATAAATCAGATAGTCCGGATTCACTGTCTCCAGAAAACAGCTGACTCTTTTTTGAAATTCATCTGCATCACATGTATTACTTTTTTGTTTCTCATATTCTTCCATCGCTTTCTCCTCTGTTTTCCCAACGTTTCCCTCTGCTGTTTTCTTTCAGTGCATTTCCTCGATCTTTTTCCTCTGCAGATCAGAAAGCTCCCGAAGAAGCTGTTCATTTTCTTCCTTCAGTGTCCGGATATTCTCCAGAAGATCCTGCTCCATCTCCTCATAACGGCTGACCAGAATCTCCGCCACATCGCTGAAACTTCTGATTTTATCCTCCAGAATTTCAATCACCGGCTCCAGTTCCGGATAATGTGTTTTTGCATACTCACACATGGGGAAGAAATACATTCTGGTTTCCGACACGTACTCATGGGTTTTCCGAACCGACATATTATAGAGATCCTCCACATTGTTCCCCCGGTCGGAAAGCTTCACCAGCAGCCCCAGCGGATTTCTTTTAATCCCTTCAAAGTAAGCCGCATGCTCCGCTTCTGTCATATGCTTATGCTTCGAAACGCACTTCACCACCTCATACACCTTGCGGTCCAGATGATACTTTATATACAGTTCCCGCCCATCCTGCTCAAAATCAATATCCTCAATCATATCGTGGCACAGAGCAGCCGCCAGCAGAATGTCTTTTTCTGCATCATCCATGGGAATCTTGGTGTCAATCAGCATCCTGCAGACCTGAATGCAGTGAATCACATAGGGAAGCCGATAGACTTCATTATTTCGGAATACCTTTGCCTTTCGATAAATCCCATTATGAAGCCCTCTGGAAAGCGGAAGCGCCAGAGCCGTATTAAAATACTGATTCTCCAAAGCATAATGTTCCACATAACGATAGGGGCGCTCAATCATCCAGAACTCCTCTTTCGCGTAAGAAAATACTTCTTCGCCAATATCTCTTTTCGCAGCCTGAAGCCTCTCCAAAAATGCAGTATTTTCCATCGTTCCCCTCCCGTTCCTGAATTTCTTTCTATACTTTTCTATATTTCACCCATTATAGCAAAACAAAATGAAAATGCAATTGTGAAAAAATCCGAAATAAATCTAAAAATTCTGGAACATTTTCCGATTCTGCGTGTCAAAAGAAGCCCCCTGCACAATATCACGGTTCTTCATCTCCCTGCGAATGGTATTCAGAACCATTTTCTTATCCCCGCTCCAGACCGGTGCAGCCAGCAGCTTTTTCGGTCCGTCACCGGTGATCCGGTGCAGTACCATATCCGGCGGCAGAAGTTCCATGCAGTCAAACAGAATGTCCATGTATTCGTCCAGAGTCAGCGTCTGAAAAGTCCCCTGTTCATACAGGTCCATCAGATCCGTCCCGGTAAGCACATGAAGAAGCTGCAGCTTTATCCCATCAATCCCGGTCTCCGCCAGATATCTCACGGTGTCAAGCATATCCGCCTTTGTCTCTCCCGGCAGTCCCAGAATTACATGTACAATCACCTCCAGGCCTGCAGCCTTCAAACGTCTGACCGCGTCCTCAAAAACCGGAAGTTCATACCCCCTTCGAATCAATTTCGCCGTCTTTTCGTGAATGGTCTGAAGTCCCAGTTCCACCCAGACCGGTTTGATCTGATTCAGTTCAGAAAGCAGCTCCACCACATCCTCTCCCAGACAATCCGGTCTGGTACCGATGGAAAGGACCACAATCTCCGGATTGTCCATGGCCTCTGTGAAAATCTGCCGCAGATACTCCACCGGCGCATACGTATTCGTATACGACTGAAAATACGCAATAAACTTCCCTGCCTTCGTCTTCTGCCGGATCCGCAGCTTTGCTTCTTCAAGCTGTGCCGTCACCATACCCTTCGGCACGGCTGCAAACCCATCGGTTCCAATCAACTTCTCCTTCGCTGCAAAATCGCCGGAGCCAATCGACTTCCCCTTCGCTGCAAAATCACCGGAGCCGCCGGCACTGCAGAAAATACAGCCCCGGGTTCCAAGAGTTCCGTCCCGGTTGGGACAGGTCATTCCGCCATCCAGAGCCAGCTTATAAACTTTCTCTCCAAACCGTTTTTTCAGATAATAATTCAGCGAATAATACCGTTCTCCGCCATATCGTTCACGCCAGTCCATCTTCTCTCCCGCTTTCCATAAGATTTCCAGTATGACTCACATCAGATGATCACACATGCTCAAAAAGCCAGTTTTTCAGAACATCCAGTGCCTCTGCAGCTGCACCACTTTCTTCTTCATGAAAAAGATCATGTCTTGCACCGGAAATCAGGTTCATCTGAACAGATTGCATCCCGGCTTTAGACATGGATTTTCTGACCCACTGAACCCCTTTTCCTTTATCCCCAACCGGATCATCCTGACCGGAAAGCAAAAGAACCGGCATTTTTTTATTCCAGCTTCGATACGTTGCGGGTTTTCCGGTTCTTCTCATGGAATCCAGCAGCTGCCAGAAAAGTCCCGCAGAAATGGTCTTTCTGCAGAGCGGATCCTCCCTGTATTCCTGTCTCTGTACCGTATCGGCACAAAGCCAGTCCACAGGAGTCATATTGGGAGCAAACTGCCTGTTGTAATTCTCAAAGGACAATTCATCTATCTTTTTTGTGGAACTGTCAAAGCCATGTACTTTAATCTCCCGTTTCACCGTTGGCATCAGCATATTCAGAATAATCCCCGGCTGATGACCTGTTCCCATAATAATCGCTCCCTTTGCCCCATCATGACAGAAACTGAGATAGTCGCGAAGCAAAAAGAAACCGAGCGAAAATCCCAGCATAAAATGGGGAATACCCGGGAACCTGTTTTCAAGTTCCAGATAAAACAGGTGCATATCCTGAATTGACAAATCCCATCCACCTTCGCCAAAAGATGCACACTGGCTATCGCCTGGATTTCTTCCATGACCCCGAAGATCAAAACCGGCAACGACAATCCCGCTTGAAACCAGGTATTCTGCCATCTTTTCATATCTTCCGATATGCTCTGTCATGCCGTGTGCAATCTGTACAACCATTGTCGCATTCCCATCCGGATACCAGATGGTGCCGGGAAGCGTAATTCCATTCGCCCCGGTAAACTGTATCTCTTTTGTGTTCATTTTCATTTCTCCTCTTCTTTTCAGACTTAAATTTCCTGGATTTCAAAGTGTTTTCAGAAAAGCCAGAATCTCTTTTTTATCAGCCACATTCAGGTCTTTCAATAACACTCTTTTCATTAACGACTCCTTATAATATACTTTTTTTATTGTAACCTGAATCCGTGAAGTTCAAACTTCATGATTCTCTAAAATCCTTGTGATTGCAATGGTTACAGCACTATTTCTATATTTTGCTGTTTCACCTGTTGGGTGAACTGTTTTTCTGTTATAATCAACTTGATTCACATATTTCCAGGAGCGATTTCAACATGAAAAAAAGCATTACGCTCAACTCAAATAAAAATATAAA
>JALETI010000220.1 GCA_022781515.1 Lachnospiraceae bacterium | reverse complement strand
GAGAAAGAAAGCTGCAGGCAGCTCTGAAGTCCATGCTGGGTATCCTTGTAGACGTGGTTCTGCTGGCTCCCAAGTCCATCGTAAGAAGCGAAGGCAAGGCCGTTCGTATTGTGGACAAGAGAAATCTGTACAAATCATGATTAAGATGAGATAATAATAGAACCCCTTTCTGAAATCGCAGTTTTCTGTGAATCAGAAAGGGGTTTTCTGTTTTTAATATAAAAAATGATCTGTTCAGTGAGCAATGATTTGTTTTCAGGAAAGTCCCAGCAGATGTCTTGCGTTTTCACCCATCACAGCAGCTTTCTCAGCCTCTGTAAAAGGCATCTGCAAGAATCGATCCACATAAGTCTTCTGGCTGCTCCAGGGGCAGTCAGAAGCAAAGAGAATGTGATCCGTACCATGGGCTCTGGTCAGTTCCAGAAATTCACTGTCATACATGTTCATGGACTCTTCCGGGGTTCGGGTCGTTCCCTCGGCCGGTTCAATGGGTCCCACGGAAAATGCCGTATCAAGCCAGATGGGAGCACCTGCCAGATCGCTTTTGATCTCTTTCCAGTTCCGCCAGCCGCCCATATGGGCAGCAACCAGTTTTGTGGGTGATACTTCCTTTATTACATGAAGAATCTGCTCCACCGATGCAAAATCATGATGAGGAATTCCGATATCCCATCCGGCATGGGTCAGTACGATCAGATCCAGCTCCGAAGCGGCATCAATAATCCGCAGAAAACGGATATCATCAAAATCCACATCCTGATAGGCAGGATGGAGTTTGATGCCTTTTACACCGCCTTCTTTCAGACGTCGAAGTTCTTCTTTATAATTCTCATAATCCGGATGCATGCCACCGAATGATATCAGGCCGGAACGTGCACCGGATTCGGCCTGTGCCTGTACTTCTGCAATGGCGATGGTATTCAGCTTCTCCACCTGTCTGACGTTGGTTGCCACGGGCAGGGTAACGCTGTAATCGATACCGGCCTCCTGCATGGACTGAAGCAGACCACCGGCAGTTGCATCGGTATAGGGTTTGGAGCGGGATTTTTTCTGCAGCTTATCAATGACACCGGCAGCAATTTTGTCCGGAAAGATATGGGTGTGAAAATCAATAATCATGACACTTATCTGTATTCCTTTGCCAGTGCTTCAAATGCAGCCAGAGAACGCTCGATCCGTTCGGTCGGTACACAGAAGGAGATACGGGTGTGACCGGGACATCCGAAACCGGCACCGGGAACGATCAGCAGGTTATGATTCTTTGCTCTTTCACAGAAGGCCACATCATCAGCCTCCAGTGTACGGGGGAACAGATAGAAGGTTCCGCCGGGTTCCACAACATGGTATCCCATTTCACGAAGACTCTTCACCAGCAGGTTTTTATTGGTTTCATATACGGAAATATCAGCAGTTTCCTCTGCACAGGCAGCACAGATCTGCTGGAAGAGGCTGGGAGCACATACATAGCCCAGAGAACGACCGGCACCTGCAATGGCAGCATAAACGGTTTTGGAGTCCTCCACCTGATCGGGAACCAGAACATAACCCAGACGTTCGCCGGGAAGGGATAAGGATTTGGACCAGGAATAGCAGATCAGCGTATTGTCATAGTAGTGAGGCATATAGGGAACGGTAATTCCGTCAAATACGATCTCGCGGTAGGGTTCATCGGAAATCAGATAAATGGGTTCACCGTACTCTTCGGATTTCCGTTTCAGAATCTCAGCCAGTTTTTTCACGGTTTCTTCTGAATATACGGAACCGGAGGGGTTATTGGGAGAGTTTACAAGAACACCACGGGTGTTCTTGGTGATGGCAGCCTCAAACTTCTCAAAATCAATCTGGAATGCTTCAATATCCGCAGGAATCAGAACCATCTTTGCACTGGCACCTTCAATAAATACCTTGTATTCGGGGAAATAGGGGGCAAAAACGATGAATTCATCCTCGGGACTGCAGGTCATTGCATTCAGGCAGCAGCAGAGGGCAGCAGCAGCACCAACGGTAATATAAAGGTTATCTGCATGAACACCTGCCTGAAAACGGCGGTTCAGAGAATCTGCAATCTTTGTTCTGGCAGCCAGATCACCCTGTGCACTGGTATAGCCATGGAGGGTAACCGGATCGGAATTTTTCAGAAGATCAAGGGCAGTGGAAGTTACGCTGTCCGGTGAAGGAACACTGGGATTACCGATGGAAAAGTCAAATACATTTTCAGCACCGACTTCTGCAACGCGGATTTTACCGAATTCAAAAAGTTCCCGGATAACAGAACGCTGTGTACCGAGTCCGACCATTCTTTTGTTAAGCATGTCATATTACTCCTTTGATAAAAAATATAGATGAACTTATTTTACATTTATTTTAATGCATTGGCAAGTTATGTTTTTAAGATGTAAAGGAAGGAATTTTACTTCCGCAGATATTATTTCCAATTGTCCATCGATTGGAAGATCATCAGCATATAGTGCTATAAAGAAATTGGTACAGGAGGGATATATTGAGAGATACGGCATAAAGAATCGGAGCTATTATGTAAAGCTCATATCATGATTTTTCCAGGAATCAATTTCCATTAATAGTTTAAGTCTTTTGAGATTATACTCTACTTCAATAATTCTTTAAGCAAAGCCCTTTTCAAGAACCACACGTACAACTACATTTAAATTTGTATCAGGTAATTGTTTAACCATGAATACGGTTCCATCACGGTTTTCTTCTTTCGCTTCTGATATATTGATTATACCAGAAACAGCCATGTTTTTAACTACTCATCTAGGACCTTGTCCGTCAATGCAGGCGGTTGACATTTAGTGGTAAATATGATACCATAAACACGGTTTACTTTAGCAGTTTAAAGAAGAAAAATATAAAAGAATATTGAAACCGTTGTTGCTGTTCAGCAGAAGCTGAATTGTAATTAAAAAAGAATACAAAGGGGAAAAAATCATGCCTGTTACTGATTTACTGGAACGAAATTGCAAATTATACGGAGATGAAGTGGCTCTGGTTGAGTTAAATCCCATGATGACGGATACCAGAAGAACCACCTGGAAAGAATACGATCTGATGCAGCCCACATCACCAGAGCCTTATCGAAGAGAGATTACATGGGCGGTTTTTGATGAAAAGGCAAACCGTGTAGCCAATATGCTGCTGGGACGCGGCGTGAAGAGAGGAGATAAGGTTGCGATTCTGATGTTTAACTGTCTGGAATGGCTTCCGATTTATTTCGGTATTCTGAAGACAGGTGCCATTGCAGTACCTTTTAATTTCCGTTTTTCAAGTGATGAAATTATGTACTGTGCGGATCTGGCTGAAGTAGATGTGCTGATTTTCGGACCGGAATTCATCGGTCGTATTGAAGCCATTGCTGATAAACTCTGCAAGCGCAGACTTCTGATTTTCGTGGGTGATAACTGTCCTACATTTGCAGAAAGTTACCATGCCATGGTTGCTGACTGCTCCAGCAAGGCACCGTTGATCCGAATCGATGACGAAGACGATGCAGCCATTTATTTTTCTTCCGGCACCACCGGTTTTCCGAAGGCCATTTTACATAATCATACCAGTCTGCTGCAGGCAGCGCAGATGGAACAGAAGCATCATGAAACCGGACGTAAGGACAATTTCCTCTGCATACCGCCGCTGTATCATACCGGTGCAAAGTTCCACTGGATGGGAAGTCTCTGTGCCGGCAGCAAATCTGTACTGCTGAAGGGTACCAGTCCGGAGATTATTCTGAATGCCATTTCACAGGAGAAATGCACCATTGTGTGGCTGCTGGTTCCGTGGGCACAGGATATTCTGGATGCATTGGATCGTGGTGATATCAAATTGAGAGATTATGATCTGGATCAGTGGAGATTGATGCATATCGGTGCGCAGCCCGTTCCTCCTTCACTGATTAAGAGATGGAAGGAATATTTCCCCCATCATAAATACGACACCAATTATGGTCTTTCCGAATCCACAGGTCCCGGATGTGTACATCTTGGAATGGAAAATATTCATAAAGTCGGTGCCATTGGTGTTCCTGGTTATCGCTGGAAATGTAAGATTGTGGACGAAAACGGCGTGGAAGTGAAACAGGGCGAAGTCGGTGAACTCTGCGTGAAGGGTCCCGGTCTTATGACCTGCTATTACAATGATCCGAAGGCCACAGCAGAAACTCTGAAGGACGGATGGCTGTATACCGGCGATATGGCCATGCAGGACGAAGACGGTTTCTATTTCCTTGTGGATCGAAAGAAAGACGTCATTGTCAGCGGCGGTGAAAATATCTATCCGGTACAGATTGAAGACTTTATACGTAATCATAAGAAAGTAAAAGATGTTGCGGTAATCGGTCTTCCGGATAAACGTCTGGGTGAAATCACCGGTGCAATCGTTGAAATCAAAGAAGGTATGAACTGTACCGAAGGTGAGTTGTTTGAGTTTTGTATGGAACTTCCCAGATATAAACGCCCGAAGAAAATTATTCTGGCGGATATTCCAAGAAACTCAACTGGAAAGATTGAAAAACCGAAACTCCGCAAACTGTACGGAGCAGAATACCTGGTAGCACAGCAGAATAAAGGATGATTTTTTTCATCTGATTGTCGCTTCAGGGGCTGCCGTATTAAATAGTTCCAGGCGGCACAAAGACGATTTTACAATCGTCTTTGTGCCGCTATTTTTTTGCGCACTTTTCCCTTTTTCTTTGTCTGAATGACAGTGAATTAGTGACAGCCCCTTTTACTATAGGACAGGGAACGCAGTAAATAGCAAGCTGAAAAGCTGATAAATGGATAAAAACAGCTGAAATAGTGAGGGAAAATCCAAATCTCCGGGAATATTATCGGCACAGAAGTCTGAATTGGTTAAAATAGTTGGATGGAATGTTAAAATATCCAAAAAAATAAGAAATCAGGGGAAAAAATAGAAAAAAGTGATCCTGAGAAATGAAAATTGGTTAAAAGAAACTGAGATAAGTCAGATAAATCCAAAAACACATTTATTATATAATAATAGAAGACTGGTTTGGCTGAAACAGTTGGAAGAAGTATGATAATATCCAAAAAGCTTCAAAAACACAGGAACGGCACATATGGTAGATGTAATGACTGGCTTGAAGTGCGAAAAAGGGGACTGGACACCAAATGGTGCGACCAGTCCCTTCTTTAAAATATAGGTGTTATCGTTTATAACGTACAATTCCTACTTATAGCAGCTGAATGCATCGTCTACCAGTTCTTTGGAAGGAGCGGGGGTAATCAGGCTGACTACGGGTACGATGATCAGACCGGCTACCATGGCAACCACACCACAGTTAATGGGAGACTGGATGATTGCAGGGAGGCTGGGTCTTGCCAGCATGTTCACCATCATCAGGATAGAACCAAAGAGGAAGCATGCCCAGCAGGAAAGCTTGGTTGTACCCTTCCAGTACAGGGAGTACAGGAAAGGGGCAAGGAATGCACCGGCAAGGGCACCCCATGAAATACCCATCAGCTGAGCGATGAAGGTAACGGAAGACTTGTACTGAATCAGAGCAATGATTGCAGAAATGGCAATGAATACCACGATCAGTACACGAATGTATACAACCTGTTTTTTCTGATCCATGTTTTTAACAAAGTTGTCTTTCAGGAAATCGATGGTCAGTGTGGAACTGGATGCGATTACCAGGGAAGACAGAGTAGACATGGAAGCGGAAAGAACTAGGATTACCACAAGAGAAATCATCATGGGACTCAGTGTGGACAGCATGGTGGGAATGATGGAATCATAACCATTGGCAGCAATGTCGATCTGATCAGAGAACAGTCGTCCGAAACCGCCCAGGAAATAGCATCCGCCTGCTACAATCAGTGCGAAGATTGTGGAAATAATGGTGCCTTTTTTTATGGATGCTTCATCTTTGATGGCATAGAATTTCTGAACCATCTGCGGAAGTCCCCAGGTACCCAATGATGTAAGCAGAACCACAAAAATCAGGCTGACAGGGTCAGGGCCCAGAAGGGAAGCAAAAGATCCCTGAGCAGCACCGATGGATTCATCGGAAATCTGCTTCATTCCTTCAATGGCAGCACCTAAACCGCCTTTGCTCTGTAATACTGCAAAGATTACGGATACGATACCAACCAGCATGATGATACCCTGAATGAAATCGTTGATAGCCGTTGCCATGTAACCTCCGGCAATAACATAGATGGCGGTAAGTACAGCCATCAGGATAATACATACGGAATAATCAATATTGAATGCCATACCGAACAGACGGGACAGACCGTTGTAAAGAGAAGCGGTATAGGGAATCAGGAAGATGAAGATAATAACAGAAGCACCGATTTTCAGTGAAGGGCTGTTGAAGCGGACACCGAAAAACTGAGGCATGGTGGCGGAATCCAGATGCTGCGTCATGATACGGGTTCTGCGTCCGAGAATCAGCCATGCAAGCAGAGAGCCGATTACCGCATTACCAATACCTGCCCATGTGGCTGCCATACCGAATTTCCATCCGAACTGTCCGGCATAGCCGACAAATACAACGGCTGAAAAATAAGATGTACCATAGGCAAATGCAGTCAGCCAGGGACCTACGGCACGACCGCCCAAAACAAAGCCATTTACATCGGTTGCGTGTTTTCTGCAGTATAAGCCGATTCCGACTAAAACTGCAAAGTAAAGAATTAATAATGTTACTTTCATGAGTATTTCTTTCCTTTCCTATGTGCTTTTTATCTTTCATGTATTAAAGAACTAAACAACAAAACTTTAACACATAAAAGAAATAAAGTCAATCCTGTGATGCAGATTCCTGCATAGAATTGACTTTTTTTGCAATTTTCCTTTTCGGTGCGAAATTGTCAGATGAGCAGAGTGATGTTGAATTACGAACGATACGCAGGGTAAAAGTCCAGATAATACTCCAGAATGACAGAAGCATCCCGCACAACGGAAAGACACGGTCTTGAAGCATAATAAGCGGCAGTTCGATCCTGCGGTCTTGCTTCATTTTCTGCCTTTACGATACCCAGCAGCTCCCGGCAGAGAATGGTATTTCTTTTCCGGCGGAAAAGATCTGCCAGCATACGGACAGTGCGGTAATTTTCTGTTTTGGCATCGGTGTCTTCCGGATCGGTGTTGCCGTTTACAAGGCTGACAATCAATGCCATGGCAGAAACTGCACCGCATACTTCCCGCATACGTCCCATGCCGGCACCCATGGAACATGACAGTTTCAGGGCAAATTCTTCCGATAAGCCAAAGGAAGGAGCAAATGCGGAGAAAACGGACTGGCTACAGTTAAATCCTTTCAGAAAATTGTCAGATGCATGCTGAATCCGTTCTGAGGAACGATTCCAGTCGATCTGTTCGTAAGTTAATTCAATCATGATGGTATCCTTTCATTTTCTTTTTTGAAATTCTTTTTTTGAAATCTTTCAATTCGTTTTTTTCTGTCGATACTGATTTGATGCGGCAGAGATGAACTGCTGTGAAACAAGTGTATCAGATACATGGCGGAATAACAATCTTTTCCTGTCCGGATATATTTCTCCGATTTGCAGACTAAAAATGTAAGCAGAATGAAACATTTTGCCAGTCAGCGTACGGCATACGATTCCTGATTCAGCACATACTATCATCGGCGGTTTTTTCTGTGACCGAACAGAAAAATACGCATAAA
>JALETI010000203.1 GCA_022781515.1 Lachnospiraceae bacterium | reverse complement strand
TAACCTGTAACATCTGAAAGCATATGCGCGCGGATTCGATCAGGATAATGGTTGCTTCGTGAACCGAATCCGGCGCTGTCCTCTGAAGCATCAATTTGAAATGCAATAATATGAATAAAAGAAAAATAAAGATAGCGGCAGGAGTTATTATCATTGTCCTGCTTCTCCTGTGCGGTCTGTTCTATTTTTTCATAATGAAGAAAAAGGATCCGGAACCGGGAGAGAATACCTATACAATTTATTATAAAAATACCCAGGGAACGGAACTGACCGGTATGACATATGAGGCCGGCTCTGTGGACAACACAGAAACACTGGTCTGGGAACTGTTGAATATGCTGCAGCAGCAGAAAGCAGATGATCCCAGTATTTTGCCTGCGGTTCCGTCCGATCTGAAATTTTACTCTGTCAACTGTGACAATATTCCTTTCCTCGTGCTGGATGTATCCGGAGAGTATGAAAAGCAGGAAAATGCAGATGAAATCCTCTGCAGAGCGGCACTGGTCATGACCCTGACACAGATTGAAGGGGTGGATTATGTGGAGATTCTGATGGAGGGTCAGCCCATTGCCGACAGCAATAAGCGAACCATCGGCAAGATGTCGGCCAACCAGTTTATGACAGAGTTGAACGGAGACATCTTTTCCAGACAGAAAAATACGGTATTGCTGTATTTTATCAATCCCGATGGAAAATCTCTGAAAGAGGTGGAGCGGACCGTTCTCAATGACGCATCACTCAGCATGGAAAAAATGGTGATGACCCTTCTGATGGCAGGTCCCATGGATAAATCTGAACTGGCACCGATTCCGAAAGGAGTTTCCCTGCAGGATATTACCATAAAAACCGGTACCTGTTATGTGAATTTTGACTCCACATTTCTGAATAATACACAGGATTATGATCCGAATCTGATCATCTATTCCATCGTCAATACCCTGTCGGAACTGCCGGATGTCAATAAGGTACAGATTTCTGTCAATGGTTCTTCGGATGTGAAGTTTAAAGAAATGATTTCCCTGTCGGAACCCTTTGTCAAAGATATGAGCTACGTATACAGTGAAGAAACAATGGAGGAATCTGAATCAGAAGAATAATATTTGCCTGCTTTTTATCAATGGCAGGAGGGATTTTTATATGCAGACAGCTTGCCCGGGCGATTGCACATGGGAACAGGCTGTCTTTTTTTTACAGGTTTTATCAGTGGATTGGTCCCGGTCCTGTTCTGTTTTTTCTTTGCCTGGCAGGCATGTCCGGAGGTATTTCTGTGACTCTGTATCTTATGAAGGACAGAAAAAGAAGTCTGTATTACGGGGCTATTGCAGGTATGTGTTTTTTACTCGGATTTTTCCTGTGCGGGAAAGCAATGGAGATATCCCGGTATGATGCCTATGATCAATCGGAAATAACCGGTACCGGAAAAATCAGCAGGATCAGCGAGAAAAATGGAAATCTGATTCTGGAGATATGTCATATAAAGCTGGAAGGCACAGCCCGTGATACCATGCCCGGGAAACTCCATGTGATTTTGGAAACCAGCCCGGAAAACGACAGAGGAATTGTCGGACAGCCTGCCATTGGCAGACAAATCCGATTTACAGGAGTATTTACCCTTTATAATGAAGGAACCAATCCGGGAGAATTTGATTACCGGGAATATTGCCTCAGTCTGGGAGTTGCAGGTCAAGTCAGCTGCTCCGTGCAAACGATTTCTTTTTATGGAAAGAAGTACGTTTTTTTTCAGACATTGTATGAATGGAAACAGAAGATACGGGATAAACTTCATGAAATTGCTTCCGATGAGGATGCCGATGTGCTGATTTGTCTGGTGACAGGAGAGAAAAGCGAATTGCCCAAACGATGGAAGGAACTGTTCATGGAAGGCGGAATCATCCACTTGCTGACCATCAGTGGTCTTCATATCAGCATTCTGGGAATGGGTGTTTTCCGGATTCTCCGGGAAACGGTGCTGGGACTGGCAGGAGGAAGTATACTGTCCGGGGGAATCACCGTTGTTTTCTGTCTGATGACAGGCAGCGGAACCTCCACGGTACGGGCAGTCATCTGTTTTCTTCTTTTTCTGCTGGCAGAATTTACAGGGAAAACTTATGACTTTCTCACAGGAATTGCACTGGCCGGTATCCTGATTCTGGCGGACCATCCTCTTATGCTGTTTCAGTCCGGATTTTTGATGACCTACAGCTGTGTGCTGGGCATCGGAATTCTGTTTCCCCTGTGTGATGCGATTTTTTGTCCGGAACAGCCCTGGGAGAAGGCAGTCATGTCATCGGTTTTGCTTCAGACGGTATCGATGCCGGCCCAGATGTGGTTTCAGGGGAAAATATCTGTATTTGCTGTTTTGATCAACCTGATGACGGTTCCGTGGATGGGAATGGTTTTACTGTCTGCTTTTACCGGGGTGCTGGCCGGATTTCTATGGAATCCATTCGGAACCTGTCTGCTGGGTGCAGCCCATGTCATTCTGCAGTTTTTCAGAGGAATCTGTCTGCTGGCTGAAGGGATTCCATTTTCCAGTCTTGTGACCGGACAGCCCAGATGGTGGCAGTGTTTATTATGGTTTGTATTTCTTTTCGGATTTATGAGAAAGAAATGGAGAACACTGCTGCGGAAACATAAAAGAAGCCGGTGGAACCGCTGCCTGTTGCTGCTTCCGGTGTCTGTACTGCTGTTAAAGCGAGTACCCCTTCCATGGATTTCTTCTGTTTATCTGGATGTGGGACAGGGGGACGGCATTGTGATTGAAATGCCATGGAACGAAAAAATAATTTGCATCGATGGGGGAAGCAGCAGCCGGAAGAAGATCGGCGAATATGTATACGAACCGTTCTTTTTTCATGAAGGCATTGGGGCAGTGGATTACTGGTTCATTACCCATCCGGATTCGGACCATTATTCAGGGATGCTGGAATTGCTGGAAAACGGTTATCCCATCGGGACGATTTTGATGCCGGCAGTTTTTCAGGGATGTGAAACTGCCATTCAGATTGAAAAAATGCATCCAATTCAATACATACGGGCAGGAGATTCTCTGGTTTTTTCCCGGAAAGATCCGATTCGTCTGGAAGTATTGCATCCGGGAGAATCTTCCGGAGATGGAAATTCCAATGACCAATCGGCTGTTCTGCTGCTGACAGCAGGAAATCTGCAGTTTTTATATACCGGT
>JALETI010000193.1 GCA_022781515.1 Lachnospiraceae bacterium | reverse complement strand
AAACCTGTTACCATCAGCTTGCTGTCTGCTACACGAAAGATCAGCAACATGATTTTCTCATTGAATTTCTACCAGAAAGAAGCTGTTGGCGATAATCGTTCTGCTTGCAATTACCAGCTGTACTTTACCGATGCCAGCGGCAAGCAGATCAGTGACACAGCTCGTATCATTGCAGATAAAACAAGCGATAATGGACAGGATCGCACCTTCCGTTGCGGATTTAACCTGAAAAGCATGAAATTCAGCAAACAGGACAGCTACTATCTTGTCATTGCAGATGAGTCTGGATTGCAGGCCCCGCAGCGTGAGGAGTTCCAGATTGACATCGCCTTTGCTCTGGACGAGTTTAACTTCTTCGGTTAATCGGTTGAGCTATGGAGGAATTATCAATGGAACAATCAACGATGAGCGAAAGCGCTCGTGAAGTAATTAAAGAAAAGCTGCGTCAGACTTTTGATGGAAAAATTGTCCGTAAAGACCTGACGAAAAAGATTAAAGAAGGGGCGAATGTACCGGTCTATGTTCTGGAATTTTTGTTAGGCCAGTATTGCTGTTCTGACGATGATGAGGTTATCGAAAAAGGAGTACAGACTGTAAAACGCATCCTGGCGGACAATTTTGTCCGTCCGGATGAAGCTCAGAAGATTTTGGCAAAACTGCGCAGCAATGGAAGTCATACAGTAATTGATATGATTACCGTGAAGCTGGATATAAGAAAAAACCGCTTTTTTGCGGAGTTCTCAAATCTTGGCCTTTCTGATGTTCCGATTGACGATGAATACCCGGAACAGTATGACAGGCTGCTTTGTGGCGGCATTTGGTGCATTGTGCAGCTGGATTATGAATATAACGAAGAGGATAAGAAGAACGGCTATCCGATCCAGATCAGAAAGCTTACTCCTATTCAGATGCCGCACGTTGACATTGATGAGTTGAAGGCTGGCAGAAAGAATTTTACCAAGGACGAATGGATCGATATACTGCTTCGTTCTATTGGCATGGAGCCTGATGAGCTGTCTTATCGTGAAAAGTGGCTCCTTATCACCAGGATGATCCCTCTTGTAGAGAATAACTTTAATCTCTGCGAGCTGGGTCCCCGAAGCACGGGTAAATCCCACCTGTACAAGGAGATCTCTCCGAACAGCATCCTTATTTCTGGTGGACAAACCACGGTTGCGAACCTGTTTTATAACATGGGCCGTAAAACTGTCGGCTTGGTTGGTCTGTGGGATTGCGTTGCATTTGACGAGGTTGCCGGTATCCGCTTCAAAGACAAAGATGGCGTCCAGATCATGAAGGATTATATGGCGTCCGGTTCTTTCGCCCGTGGCAAAGAAGAAAAAGCAGCGTCCGCATCTATGGTTTTCGTAGGTAATATCAATCAGAGCGTTGATGTGTTGTTAAAGACATCCAGCCTGTTTGACCCGTTCCCGCCTGAAATGGGTACAGATACTGCATTTCTTGATCGTATGCACTGTTATCTGCCTGGATGGGAGATCCCAAAGTTTAGACCGGAGCATTTTACAGATGACTACGGTTTTATCACTGATTATCTGTCTGAGTTTATACGAGAACTTCGCAAAGAACAGTATGGTGACGCTTTAGACCATTATTTCCGTTTGGGGAAAAATCTGAATCAGAGAGATACCATTGCTGTGCGCAGAATGGTTGATGGGTATCTGAAGCTGGTTTATCCTGATGGTCATTTCAGCAAGGATGATCTTGAAGAAGTTTTGAAATTGGCTCTTGAAATGCGTCGCCGTGTCAAAGAACAGCTGAAAAAACTGGGTGGAATGGAATTCTATGATGTGAATTTCTCATACATAGACCTTGATACTTTTGAAGAGAAATATGTTTCCGTTCCTGAGCAAGGCGGCGGAAAGCTCATTCCCGAAGGTATGTGCAATCCTGGACAGGTTTATACTGTTTCTCGTGGTAAATCCGGTATGATTGGCGTATTTCGTCTGGAGTCACAGATGCTTCCGGGCAACGGTAAATTTGAGCGCACCGGATTGGGATCAGACAGAGCTGCACGTGAGTCCAGTAATGCGGCGTTCAGTTTTTTGAAAGCGAACAGCAACCGTATTAGTGGGAATATCAGCACAACAATGAAGGATTACATCATCAATTATCAGGATTTGCAGGGAATCGGAATGACTGGCACTTTGGCACTTTCATCCCTCGTTGCCCTTTGTTCAATCGCTCTTGGCCGTCCTGTACAAAGCTCTATGGCTGTATTGGGAGAAATGAGTATCGGCGGAACACTTCTGAAGGTTGACGAGCTTGCAAACACCCTTCAGGTCTGCCTTGATAGTGGCGCAAAGAAAATTTTGATGCCTGCAGTTAGTATGCCGGATTTGGCGACTGTTCCGGCTGATCTTTCGACAGCGTTCGACTTTATTTTATTTAAAAGTCCGGAAGAAGCTGTTATGAAAGCGTTGGGAGCCAATTAAGGAGGTGCAGAAATGTCAACGATATGGGGAATCCATACACAGGATGACCATCTGTTCTTAAGTAACAATGTTATTGCTATCGGCTGGAGCGAGTTTGGAGATTTGAAAGCAATTGAACCTACTCGTGATGCTTTCAAAAAGCACTATGAAGAGACATATCCCGATGTAAAAAAGGGCAGTATTGCGACCAGTGCAGGTATGCTCTATCGTTTTGCACATGAAGTTCAGATTGGAGATTACGTGGTATTTCCTTCAAAAAGTAACCGTGAGATTAACATCGGGATAATTGAGGGTGATTATACCTACCAACCGAATAGTGGAGAATATGTACAGCAAAGACCGGTCAAATGGTTAAAGCATTTGCCGAGAACATTTTTCTCTCAGGGTGCCCTATATGAAGTGGGATCGGCGCTTTCTTTCTTCCTTGTAAAAACTTATGCAGATGAGTACATGGCTGCACTGGATAAAAACTTCAAGAAAAATGCGATGATTTCTTCTGACGAAGATGATGAGACGGTTGCGGCAACAGCAGAGGACATCATTGAAACAACAAAGGATTTTATCCTGAAAGAGCTTAGTAAGCACCTGAAAGGATATGAACTGGAGGAATTTGTCGCTGATCTGCTGAATGCTATGGGATACAGAACAACAGTTTCTAAGCATGGAGGAGACAGTGGTATTGACATCACTGCATATAAGGATGAGCTGCCGCCAAGAATTCTTGTTCAGGTAAAAAGTCAGGATGGAGACATTAAAGAAGCTACCATTCAATCCTTAAAAGGCGCTATGCGTGAAGGTGACTATGGGCTGTTTGTTACGCTCTCCAACTATACAAAGAATGCCCAGAAATATTTGGAGAATACCCCTATTATTCGAGGCATAAACGGTACTGAACTGGTCGATTTGATTTTGAAGTATTATGATCAGCTTAGCGAAAAATACAGAAAAATGATCCCTCTTAAGATGGTTTATATACCAATTCCTAAGAATGATTCAAAGGGATTAGATATTTAAAATGACCAGGCAAAAGGTATTTGACCGGTGCAGGCAACAGTATTTTTTTATTGGTTTCATGAATAGACTTTGTTTTCTGTGGATTATTTGTATGCATTGAGTGCAGGGATATGGATTCTGGTGAATTATTTTTTAGTACCACAAATAGGAGAAACAGCTAAACTTCCAAAATGGATGTTGATAAAAATACTTTGGATTTACTGGATAAAGGAATATTCAGAAAAACTACGTTTTTTATGGAGGAGGTTTCATTTGCATGATTAAATATTTAGTAAAATTAGTTTCAAATGAAAAATACGCAGATGATTTGTTACAAGGGAGTTTATTTATGAATGCGGCTGGTTATTTTCATTATTTGGAAAAGGGTCAAGGTGATGAATGCGAGGCAGGAATATCAAGTGAAGTTAAAATCTATAAAGGTAGTAGATTTCCTATATATTGCATGTATATTATTGAAGAAGGGGATATTTTTAATAAAAATACATTGATAATAAATCAAGAATGTATAAATAAACTTCAATGCCAAAATGGCTGGGCTGTTGTAATTCCGTATCACAAATTTGAATATTTACTTGAAACTTGTCAGCTTGAAACTAATGGATATGCATTGTATTGGGGAAAAGTTGATTATAGAAGAAAAACATTTTCTGATACAAAAAGATATTTGTCAGGTAATGGAATTGATAATGTGTTTATTAAAAATCCTAATTACAGTTATCAAAAAGAATTTCGTATTGTATTGCCTCAAAATTGTAAAATAGAACCTTTTAAAGAATATATTGATGGAGATTATGTCGAGGTTCTTTCTGAAAAATCATACAAACCGGTGATTTGTAGATTCAAAAATGAGTTATGTCACATTGCAGAAAAGTATAGTTTGAATGGAATAAAAATGGATGGAAAGTATGCATATTTGCAAATTAGTAATAAGTTGGTAGCCTTATAAGACACTTCAACTGAAAAGACGGAACTCATAATTTAGTAATCGATCGTTTCATATTAGGCAGTCAGTTAGTGAATGACCGCTCATATAGCACAGATTGTCGTTTTGGATGTGCACTATCTGAAAGACAGTATGGAAAATGAACCGGAGTGGACATGGAACAGAAAAAATGCGTGTCCTGATATAGGAAATGATACATTACCGGAACCAACTGAAGGTAGAGACGGAATGTGACCGGGATAAGGTATCTGGATATGAAAAGAGATATTTTGACATTCTGGAGAAAGCTCAAAAAGGATATGATGATGTTCCGGCGTCAGAGTATTATCGGGAAGGGTATAACCTGTACCGGCGTATGAAGAAGTACAGCTCCAGCCATCGCCTGTTCTTTCACGACATGCGGGTTCCGCACAATAATAACGCCAGCGAGCGGAGTCTGTGCGCCTATAAACGAAAACAGAAGCAGACCATGTTATTCAGAAATTTCGAAACCATCGATCTTATCTGTCAATGCATGAGCGTGCTGGTTTTGATACTCAAAAATGGAGATAACCTGTTTGATAGAGTATCCAGGATATTCGGATAAAGATGAACCGATGATTTTGACTGGTCATAGTCTACATCATCGGTTCTTTTGATTCAAGATGGTGAGTGAACAGTAACTCAGTAAATGGTAAATAGTCCATCTCTACACTCTTGAGTCCATTTTTGCGATAATAGTGTAAACATTTGTGAAATTCGTGTTGCACGATTTTCACGAATTCTATATCAAAGGAGGACTCCAATGAGTACACAAATCGCAATCAA
>JALETI010000173.1 GCA_022781515.1 Lachnospiraceae bacterium | reverse complement strand
AAGAAAGGTTGTATATACTATGAGTAAAATTGCAGTTGTATATTGGAGTGGAACCGGAAATACAGAGCAGATGGCATCTGCGGTTGCAGAAGGAGCAAAGGCGGGAGGTGCAGAGGTTGTTACATTTACACCGGCTGATTTTAACGCGTCTATGCTGAACGCATATGATGCAATTGCTTTTGGCTGCCCGGCTATGGGTGATGAAGTTCTGGAAGAAGATGAATTTCAGCCGATGTGGGATGCGTGTGAAGGTTCTCTGGAAGGAAAGAAAGTAGCACTGTTTGGTTCTTATGGATGGGGAGATTGTGAATGGATGCGTAATTGGGAAGATTCCTGTAAAAATGCCGGAGCAGTTCTTGTCTGCGACAGCGTAACCTGCAACGAAGAACCGGATAATGATGGACTTTCAGCCTGCAAAGCGTTGGGAGCTGCTTTAGTGTAAAAACAAAGCCTCAGATAGTTCGATGCCTTATACGTTCCTGCCTGATCCCCGGCAAACAAACTATCGCCCTTTCATTTATCCGATTTTTCAGAAATAAATAAAATGCAGCAGTTTTCCTGATCTAAATGATTTGCAGTATCTAATTACCGAATATCTTTTTTGGAAACGCAGACAATGGAGTTTTCTGACTTTTTGTCTGCGCTTTTTTGTGTGCCTGGCAGAGTACGTTTCCAGTGGATTCATGTCTTGAATCCGACGGAAGAAGTAACTTTGAACAGGTATGTGAAAAGCTGTGGTTAATGGTGAAGTACAAAGGGGTTGGAAGATATCCTCGGTCATTTAAAACTTAATTGAATGAAAAAACCTATAGAATTGACACATTCTGATATATTATCGGTCTGTTCTATTTTAATCAGCATCTCTATAATGAATATAAAGGAAAATTATGATAAAAAAGCTGCGGTTAAGGCGGTGGAATACTGGCTGGAATGTGTCTCAGTGTGATCGAATTTGGCGCTAAATCTCCGCAAGTGTTGATTTGAATGGAATGAATAGTTAAGAAGAGCAGTGTGAATTATTGTATGGAAGACGATGGAGGAAGCAGAGGATGTATCAGGAATTGAAAAGAGTTCATGAATGGAATATTGCTGACACGGTGACTGCCATGCGGATAGGCGCCTCATTCTTACTGCTTTTTCTATCTTTGGATACGATCGGGTTTCTTGTTGTTTATACGTTTGCCGGTTTGACGGATGTATTGGATGGATGGCTGGCCAGAAAAACAGGATGTACAAGTGAGTTTGGAGCAAGGATGGACAGTATCGCTGACCTGTTGTTTTACGGTATTTTGCTGATCCGTCTTTTTCCTGTTTTATATCAGATTCTTCCGGGAGAAATCTGGTATGCCGTATCGGTGATCGTTGCCGTGCGTTTTGCGTCCTATGCAGCAGCTGCGGTCCGATATCATCGTTTTGCGTCACTGCACACATGGATGAATAAGCTGACAGGTGCAGCAGTATTTCTGTTGCCCTATGTTCTTTTTTCCAAATCATGTGTTGTATATAGCTGGACAGTATGTATTCTGGCATTTGCTGCCTCAGCGGAGGAACTGACAATTCATCTTCTGAAGGCAGATTATATTCCGGATCGAAAATCATTTATGCAAAACTGAAATAAAAAAGGGATGAAAAGAATGAAAATTGTAATGTTGAATGGACAGAATCATAAGGGGAGCACCTATCATATCGGGCGAATGATTGCAGATAAGATCGACGGCAATAATGAGATCAGAGAATTCTTCTTTCCGAAGGATCTGAATCATTTTTGTGTGGGATGTTATCAATGTATTGAAGATGAAAAAGCCTGTCCTTTTTATAAGGAAAAAAAGGTGATTATTGACGCTGTCGAAGATGCAGATATGCTGATTGTCGCAACGCCGACCTATTGTATGCATGTGTCGGCACCGCTGAAAGCATTCTTTGATTTTACGTTTGATTACTGGATGTCCCACAGACCGAAGGCGTGTATGTTCCGTAAGCATGCAGTCATTGTTTCAACCTCTGCAGGCTCTTCAACCAAAAGGGCCATGAAAGATGTGGAAGATTCCCTGTTTTACTGGGGGGTGCCATCCATCATAAAATATGGAATCACTGTCCAGGCAATGAACTGGGACGGGGTCAGGGCATCCAAAAAAGAAAAAATTGACAGGGATACAAGCAGAATTGCCGATAAACTAAGCAGAGAAGAGAAACCACATGTTGGAATCAGGACAAGATTCATATTTAACATGATGCGGATGATGCAGAAAAACGGCTGGGGATCTTCTCCTGTAGAAAAAGAGTACTGGGAGCAGAATGGCTGGCTTGGAAAAAAGCGGCCATGGGGAAAACTGTAATCCGAAACAGAACATGTGTCAGATTAGAAATATTTTATAAAAAATTTATAGATATTTTATTGTTATAATGAAAGCTATATGATATGTTATATTACACAAATTGAAAATTGAAATGGTATTTGTTACAATAAGGAGGAAGATCGTATTTGATAAAAGTACCAGAGAACAAAAACAATGACAAATATAACCTATCAGATAATCTGACGGATGGAAACAATTCTGGATCAGCAGTACCCGGCGCAGATGTATTCTTTCAGCAGAACGAAAGCTTTCCTCCTGCAGAGAGGCGGAATTACAAGGATTCTGTGTTCGTCGATCTGTTTTACACGGATGAAAAAGCAGGAGAGAATCTGCTGAGTCTGTACAATGCCCTGTATGATGATTCCCTGACGGACATCCATGCATTGAAAGGTGTGCGCCTTGAGAATGTACTGTATATGCCCTTCGCCAATGATATTGCTTTTACAGTTGAGTCAAAAAAGATTATCCTTGGGGAACATCAAAGCACGCTGAAC
>JALETI010000151.1 GCA_022781515.1 Lachnospiraceae bacterium | reverse complement strand
CCATTCCTCCCTTTTTCTTATATCCCGGCATCTTGGGCCTTCCGGTAAAAGATTCCGGTCTGTCCCTGTATGCTTTCACTGCTTCAAAAAATGCTTTGAAATTCCTGAGGATACATTTTAAGATCTGCTGGTTTGCCTGGGATGGCAGTCCTCTATAGGCCGGGTCACCGCTGGTCTTCAGAATGAAGTCCAGTTGTCCGTAAGACAGCCACTTTTGCTTTGGAAAATACTTTGTTCCGAGAGTTATTTCCCGTATGAGATCATAAGCTTCTTTCTGGTTCTCCGTCAGTTCCATGTCTTGTTCCATCCTTTTGGTGGCTGTTGCATACTGACGGATCAGGTACGTTCCACGGTTGAAAAGCCTGGTGGAGGCAAGACACATGTTTTCACAGTATGAATAGAAACGATTGCCTTTCTTTATCCGGATCTGTCTCGTCCTGTACATTCATCCATCCTCTTTCTTTGTCGCATATCTTTTTGTTTTATCATATGATATATTATAGATTATACCATATTCCTGTTCACAATGCAAATGTATGTTCTGTTTTGGTATAGTTTTCAAAGAAGGATCTATGGAATGCAACAAGAAATCACATTCGGTTTACCTGCTAACGTATCATATCGTTTTCGTCACAAAATACAGAAGGCCAGTCATCAGCGATGAGATTGGCGACTTTATGAAGAACCATGCAAAATATCTCTGTGGCCGATTTGATGGAAATGTTCTTTCTATAAAGACCGACCGGGATCATATGCATCTGCTGGTCTCTCTTCCATCGGATATAGCGCCTTCAAAACTTGTCGCCACATTAAAGACCCAGCTTTCAAAGGAAGTCCGCAGCTACTACAGAGAAGGGATTGAAAAACAGTTATGGGGCGATACTTTCTGGAGTAACAGTTATTTTATTGCAACCACTGGTACAACCGTCACGGAAAAAGTGAAGGAATATATCGAAAGCCACTTCTTTGCAATTCATCCCCAACCGACAAGTCAGTGGTAATTATTAAACTTGCGATTTAAAGACTTTGTCGGATGGGGTATTCTTGCTTGATTTACGATAAACAATATGCTGATGAAAACGGCCAGAAGAGCCGAACCGGAAAATGCCATAATCAGGCCGGCTCCTCTTCCTACACCGATTCCTTTATACGCTGCTGCCCAATCTGCCAGTATTCCACTGCATCCATATGCGATAATGTATCCGATCTGGGACAGGAATCCTACGATTCCCCAGATACGCCCCTGCAATTCCAACGGCGTATTTGTCCTGACCAGATAATCCAGACAATTATTTGCAAAAGGCAGCATCATAAAAAATCCAAATCCGGAAAGTGTGATAAACACGATGCTTTTGAACATGCCGAATCCGATAATAAAGACTCCTGCAAGGGCAAGGGACAGGCTGAGTACCTTTACGTACCCTGATCGGATCCCACGGATTCCAAGATACAGACCGGATACCAGCATCCCACTGGCACAGACCGTTTCTGCAATTCCCAGTGTTTTTGCATCTGCCATGGACAAAATCAGCGGCTCTGCCAGTACCTGGAATACACCGACAAAAAGGGTCAGGAAAGAGGAAGCCAGAACCAGTAAAAAAGCCCCTTTACTTTGACGTACTGCATGCCAGCCTTCCTTCAGGCTATCCATGAAAGAAAGCTCTTCCATATATTTTTGAACCTTGATTCCCCTTTTTACTGCAAAAGTGGAAATAACCGTTAGAATAAATGTACAGATATCAATCACCAAAAGCAATTTCACATCACTGACGGACAGCAAAATCCCCGCAAGAACCGGTGAAATCAGATATCTGGCACTGCCAGCCAAAGAAACCAGACCGCTGGCTTTGGAATACTCAGCAGCATATGCAGTGTGTCTTCCGGATAATCTGTCTGCATCAGATTCTGAGAAATCCCATCCTCAATAATTTTCACGAAAAACGGAATCAGCTGACTGAGCAGTTTTTCCTGCATTTTCGCATGCATCAACGCATTCTGCGGTTTATGAACCTGCTCTAAAATCATATTTCCCGTTTTCGTATCCACATTTGCCGCCAGAACGGTCTGTGTCAGCCGTTCCAGAACCGGCCTGGATTCATCCAGGGCAATTGTTCTTGCTTTCCTCACGATTTCATCCAGAATCCGGTCAATCATTCCATCCAGAATATCTTCTTTATTCTTGAAATGATAATACAGCGTTCCTCTTGCAATCCCAATCTCTGCCAGAATATCATTGGTGCTGGTATTATCATATCCATTTGTACAGAAAAGCCGTTCAGCCACATCAAGTATTTCATTTCTTCTCTCAGCAGCTTCTTTCACAACTCGCATTCTTCTCACTTCCTTACGATACCCTTCCTTTACCTACATTCTATAACAGGAATTAAAAAATGAACAGGTATATTTTTTATCTGATTGTGTTTGTTTTTCAGGATAACTGACTTATTCCAACAACAGAAGCCAGAGGATTATCTCCCCTGGCTTCTGTCTAAACTAATTCATGTGATAATTCTATTGAATTTATCTGGATTTGGAATTATTGCGCTTTTTCAAACGGAACACAATAATAACTGATAAAACAGCTGAAATAAGAAGAACATACAAATATACTAATCCATTATTCTGATCCCCGGTGTCCGGAGCCTTTGAATTTCCACCTGTAATATCTGAATTCTGGTCTCCAGAAGGATTCTTTCCTTCAGAAGGCTGTATTTCTTTGGACGGCTGTTCTTCTTCAGAAGGCTTCACTTCTTCGGAAGGCTGTATTTCTTCACGCCACTCTTTGCTTCCACATAATATCTGAACTGCTCTTTCTGCCTCTTCCGGATCTTTACTCAATGTACTGCTATCCTGCTGCAGTTCATAATTTCTGTCCAATACGGTTTTGGTCAAAGTATTGGCTGCATAAACACTAATAATCAGAATCACCAAAAAAAGAAGTATCAATAATTTTACCATAATTCATCCTTTCTAAATAGTATTGCTTACTCTTATATCAGGATAACACTTTTTCAATCTTTTTCAATCATCCATTGCTTTCTTTTTTTGCTGCAACCGCAACAATATTTAAAGTATTAGATATGAATCCCATTGCAATTACCATTACAAAAACTGCAATATTTTTTACATTATTTAATGGCAGCATAAAAAGTATGGCAATCGTTAAGAATGTAGTTATAGCCAATACAACAAGCATTCTGTTCTCAAATTTTTGATTTTCTTTTTGTAATTCTCCTAAAACAGATGCTATATTTTCATCAGCAATTTCTTTAATCTTTTCGTCTGCCAGTCGTTCGCCCGCCAGAATCTCATTGATACTGATCTGATAAATATTACTGAGCAGCTCCAGACACTCAACCGGCGGCATATAATTTCCAGTTTCCCATCGCGACACAGTCTTATTGGTTACTCCGATTCGTTCACCTAACTGCTCTTGAGTCATATTTTTTTCCTTTCTCAGCTGCTTTAAAAATGCACCTGTTTTTTTGCGTTTCTCCATTTTTTATCTTTCTATTGCGTAATGATTGATGCTTGACAGTTTCCTGAAAGCTCGCTATAATGATAGGCGTAAAATTTCAGTGGTCTTTTCCGGATTCGGTCATCTTTTTGCCACACAGCTATCTTGCGATAGTTGTGTGGCTTTTTTATTGCCCGTATCTCGGAAGTGCTGACCGACTTGCATCGCCACAAAAATATCTTATAACGTATTCCAAGGAGGAGAAATGATGAACGAAACTTTCATGAATGAAATGCCAGTATTGCCGCTTATTTTATCCATGACCCTGCCTATGGTTTTATCCATGCTGGTTAATTCTCTATACAACATTATCGACAGCTTTTTCGTCGCGCAGATCAGCGAGGAAGCTATGACGGCATTATCACTGGTTTACCCAATTCAAAATTTCATCAATGCTGTTGGAATTGGATTTGGCGTTGGAATCAACGCAGTCATTGCCTTCTATCTGGGGTCTGGAGATAACAGAAAAGCAGATCAAGCTGCAACGCAGGGACTTGTGCTTGCTGTGATTCATGGTGTTGTCATGACAGCCTGCTGTATCGCAATTATGCCGGCTTTTTTAGGAATGTTCACTTCATCCGAGACAGTGATCGAACTTGGCATCCGCTATTCTGTTGTTGCGTTCGCTTTTACATTAATTATCATTGTTGGTATAACATTCGAGAAAATATTCCAGGCAGTAGGAAACATGAAAACAACCATGATAAGTCTGATATGCGGGTGCATTACAAACATTGTCTTAGACCCCGTTCTGATTTTTGGCTATGGTCCATTTCCGGCAATGGGAATCGAAGGCGCTGCGCTGGCAACCTGTATCGGGCAAGCTCTGACGCTGGCGATTTATCTGGTCGTTTATTTTGTACGGCCAATCCACGTACATATTCGGAGGCAGCACATTCTGCCCGACAAAAGAATGGTATTAAAGCTGTATTCGATCGGCATTCCCGCCACCTTGAATCTTGCGCTCCCGTCTCTTTTGATTTCAGCGCTCAATGCTATTTTGGCAGCATATTCCGAAGTGTTTATTCTGGTTTTGGGAATCTATTACAAATTACAGACCTTCATTTATCTGCCGGCAAATGGAATTGTTCAAGGTATGCGCCCTTTAATCGGATATAACTACGGTGCGGGTGAGAACAAAAGAGTCAGCCAGATTTATAAGATCGTCTTGTTCATGAGCGATATCATTATGGTGCTTGGAACAGTGATATGCCTGCTGATCCCCGACCAGCTTATGGGGCTGTTTACCCACACAGAAGCAACGATTCAAGCCGGGGAAACAGCCCTGCGCATCATCAGTGCCGGTTTTATCGTCTCTGCGGTTTCTGTTACATCTTCCGGCGCATTGGAGGGACTTGGAAAAGGTTTGTCCTCATTACTGATTTCACTTTGCCGGTATGTAGTGGTTATCATCCCGACTGCATTATTATTCAGCAGGCTTTTCGGAGCAGTTGGCGTCTGGAATGCGTTTTGGATTACAGAAGCGATTACCGCGATCATATCCATTCGCGTTTACCGTAAAGCAATCACAAAACCCACAATGGCGACCCGAAAGCCATGAACACCGTCCTGCTCCATTATGCCGGATAATCTGTTGTTTCCCAAAAGTGAACGGCTATTATATAATGGAGACAGCGACAAATTATATTTAGAAGCGGCAAATCGAAATTTGCAGGAGGAGTAAATCTATTAACATGAAAGACATAAAAAACATTTGTAAAATCGCATTGGTGCAGGCAGAACCGGTAATGTTTAATAAAAGCGCCTCACTGAAAAAGGCTCTTCAATGTATTAACGAGGCTGCAAAACAAAAACCAGATATAATCGTTTTTCCCGAACTCTTCATTCCCGGATACCCTGTCGGGATGAATTTTGGTTTCAGTGTGGGAAAACGAACTGAAGGTGGGCGGAAAGATTGGAAACGATATTACGATGCCTCTGTTGTTGCCGGAGAAACGGAGTTTCAGCAGCTTGCGCAGGCGGCTCAGAAAACAGGGGCATATATCAGCCTTGGCTTTTCTGAGAGGGATGCCGTTAATGGAACACTTTATAATAGTAATGTCATTTTTGAGCCGGATGGATCGTACAAGGTACACAGAAAGTTAAAACCGACAGGTTCCGAACGTGTTGTATGGGGGGATGCTGATAAGGGATACTTTCCTATTACAACAACGCCATGGGGGCCGATTGGCAGCCTGATTTGTTGGGAAAGTTATATGCCGCTTGCTCGTGTTGTTCTTTACCAAAAAGGTATCACGATTTACATTTCGCCAAATACCAATGACAATTCGGAGTGGCAGGCTACCATTCAGCACATCGCAATCGAAGGCAAGTGCTACTTTGTTAACGCTGATATGGTTATCAGACGCAACTCATATCCTTCTGACCTATATGAGAGAGATACCGTATCACGGCTTCCGGAATTTGTTTGCAGGGGAGGAAGCTGTATTATCGACCCGTATGGACATTATTTGACAGAACCAGTCTGGGATAAAGAAACCATCATCTACGCAGAACTTGACATGAGTTTGCCTATCTCCTGCAAAATGGAGCATGATGTAGTTGGACATTATGCACGTCCAGATATACTTGAACTGATA
>JALETI010000123.1 GCA_022781515.1 Lachnospiraceae bacterium | reverse complement strand
TCTTCTCTGCTTTCCGGCCTCCGGACTCAGTCTGCTTACGGTTCCTTTCTCTTAAGGCTCCGGCCTCGCTTTCCGCTTCCGTTTTCACCTGTCCGCTGACAGCTTCCATAGGATACCACCGACGGAAGCTTTTGTCAACAGTTGTATATGTTTTTTAAATAATGCATGCAATTCACTCATTTTAGCACATCGAAGAATATATATCAGTGAAGCTCTGTGACTGGTTAATTATTATTCGCTGCACAAATATTTGCGGTTCAGCAATGGCTTAATTCAATACCATTTGTAAATTGCATCAGTGCATCACCGGAACTTCCCGCATTTATCCTAAAACGCCAGTAATGCCATGCACATGCTGATAATATTATGTGTATAAAAGAATTGAATCACCGGATTTTCCATGACCATTTCAATTAACATCTGCCCCCATCCGAACCCTGATGCAAAAGCGAGTAATGTAAGAAGAATCCATACTATCAGGAATCCTCTGAGCAAACCGAGCCCAAATCCTGCTGCTGCATTCATCTGTTTCAGAACAGGAATTGCATCTACAATGTGAAATGCTACTGATACTGCAAAAAAGATAACTGCAATTAATATAAACGTAATGATAAAAGCCAATGCGTTGACACTCATGACAGCAATGCTCTTTGCCACATACCCTGTAAAAGTTCCTGTTAAAATCTTACTATAGCCTTCCTGGTTATTATTTTCAATCATCGTGTTTTTCCAGGATGAAGGAAGAGGAAGTGCTTTAATAAATTCTTTTTGTATCTCTTCTTCTGCATGATCAAGCTCTGAATTAATATTTAATTTCAGCTGTTTTTCTACTCTTTTTTCCACATAATGATCCAGGTGTATTTGTTCATTCAAGAATGCCGTTACTTTTCCATTCAAACTGATGGATAAAATAATTGCTGCAAAAACACCTGCAATTGACCACAGCGTAAGGAGCCCGCCTTTTCTGGCGCCTTCAATTGCTGAGATTATTACTATTACTGCCGCTGCAATTCCTGCTGCCATAATTCCCTCCTGAACGGAAATATCCGCTTTTCTTCGATTATTTCCAGTAAAAATGTCTGTCTTTCAGAATATGCATACGCTTTTTATTATATTTATCGAATATTTTGTCAAAGTGACTGCGCTTCTGTGCACGCTGAACAGCCTGTTCCGTCAGTATTTTCGCATTATTCAAGGATAATACCACATTTTTCTCCTGCATTTCTTCCGCAACAACAGCAATGGTCATATAAGCAGTTTCTTCTACCCTATATTCCATGATTTCTGCGCAGCTGATTACACATTTCAAAAACATTTCATTGGATAAAGGTGCATCCGGATCTGCAATATCGTCTAAAACAGTATGAACCACGGCTTTCGTTTTCTCCGCTTCGCCTTCATTGGATTCACTTTCAGTTTCTTCCGACTCGGCTGTCCCCGCTTCGTCTTCTTCTGTTTTGACACCTTCCGTCTTTATTTCTCCTTTCACCGTTTCAGCTTCTTCTGTTTCGACAGTTTCGTTTTCCGTTTCCTCCATTTCAACTGTTTCAACTTCGGTTTCTTCTGCTTCAGTTTCCTCGGTCTTCACCGCTTCCGCTTCCGCTTCGGTTTCTTCTGCTTCAGTTCCTTCAGTTTTCACCTCTTCTGCTTCCGGCTTCACTTCTTCTGCCTCCGCTTCAGCAACTTCGACTACGTTTTCCTCTGTTTTGACAGCTCTCGTCTTCGTTTCTTCTACTTCGGTTGTCTCCGCACCAGCTTCTTCTATTTTCGCAGATTCTGCTTCGGTTCTTTTCACTTCGGCAACTTCAGTTTCTGTTGTCTCTGCTTTCGATCCTTCCGGCATTGCTTTTTCTATTTCCGCATTCTCCTCTTCTGCAAGTTCATTTTCTGCAGAAGAATCCTCAATTTCTTCCTCTTCAGCCAGGTTTTCTATGGGATTCTGATAAGGATCTGCTTCAATAAAAGTTTCCATATCTGCATCTGCCGTTTTCAATGCTTTGTCATATTTATATGCAGATGAAGAAAGCATTCCGGCTACTTTCTCTCTTACTTCCCGGAGAACTTTCAATTCATAGATTTCCTTAATCTGAGATGATGTAAGACGATCAATCTGCTCATCATCCAGCATATCCAGTTCACTCAACATCCGTTCTTCAATATCTTCAATGTATGCCCGGGACTCACGGCCGATCGTAATGTACTCTACTTCTGAATCGTAGTCATATTCATCTTCGTCATCTGTATGAAGAGTTTTGCGAAATCCTTCCGTAACTTTGCCCAACGAAGAAAGGATTCCTTTATTACCGGCTTTTATCGCAGAGGATTCTGTATCCATATCCGGTTTTGAAAATTCCTGAAAATGAATTTCTCTGACTTTGCCCTTTTCCACCTGAGCATATCTGTCTTTCGAACTGAAAACATCTGCTATTTTCTGTTCTCGTTCGATCCGTTCGTTTTCTTTTCTGATGCGAAGCGCCTTTGCAGCTTCTTCCGTCTGGCGGATCTTATCTGCTTCTGCTTCTCTGGTTTTATATGTAAGAGCATCTTCTGATTCTTCTATATAAGAATCCAAATAAGAATCTGACAAATCGTTTAGGTTGTCGGATATTTCATCGTTTTCAAAAAATTCAGTCTGCTGCGTTTCAGCCGTCTGATTCCACTGATTTTCTGCATAACTGTTCTGCTGTATAAATATCTCTGTATCCTGTCCAAATGAAGTGTCAGCATCAGGATCGCCGTCTGTTGATTTTTCGAATTCTTCTTCCAACATCTTTCGACGATTTTGAGCGGCTTCAAGGATTGAAATTTCTTCATCTGTCAGATCATCAATTCTTTCTTTCAGACGGACAGCTTTTTCAACATACTTTCCATCTCCAAAGAAACATATTAATTCATGGCATATCCTTGCACAGTCTTCCCACTGATTGTTTTTCTCATACAGTCGAGCCAGTTCATATCCCCAGCGTTCTTCAAATTCGTATTCTTTATATTTTTCCAGATAGTGTATCTGTTCATCATAGCTTCCATTGCCGGACGCAGTAATCTGATACCGCATCAGATAGGAAATGCTGTCATCCGGCCACTCATTTTCAAACTGAATGCACAGACCGACAGCATTGGAAATATCCCCTGTTTCAATGCAGAGTTCAATCAGTTTCTGCATCATATTTCGACCGGTTATTCCATGCACATCATAATAAGAAAATAATGTATTTTTAGCCTCTGCCTTTTCTCCCAGATTTTCATATGCTTCAACTATATTAAGAATCAACAGACCATTATTGACCTTGCCAAGATTCAGTTTTTCCGCAATTCGTACAACTTCTTCGTATCGTTTTTCACTCATCAGTGACCGTATGGTTCTTGTCACTCTATTTATATCCTGTCTATCCACAACGCATCCCTCCCATTCAGGATACCCGAAAATCTTATCTATACAATCCAGTTCTTGATACAGTATACAAATTTGTTACTCACTCTATGGAGACGGGAGTTATCTCCCATCTGATATGATCGGAACAAAGACCCGGCGTGAAGTATCACATTCCGGACCGGGTCTTTGATATTTATAATTGAACTCTTCCCTCCAGAGCTCTGTAAAGTGTTACTTCGTCAATATATTCAAGATCTCCTCCAACCGGCACACCGCTTGCTATTCTTGTGAGCTTAATGCCTGTTGGTTTCACCAGTTTACTGATATACATTGCCGTAGCTTCTCCTTCGAGATTGGAGTTTGTTGCAATGATCAGTTCATCCACATCATCTGCAAGACGTGTCATCAGTTCTTTCAGCCGGATATCCGTTGGCCCGATTCCTCTTGATGGAGAAATTGCGCCATGCAGTACATGATATACCCCCTCGTATCTGCCAGTTTTTTCATAAGCTGCCAGATCCCTTGGATTTTCCACAACCATAATCTGTTTGTGATTTCTTGCCGGATTTTTGCAGACAGGGCAAAGTTCATCATCTGTCAGCGTACAGCAATTGCTGCAGTATCTGACCTTGCTGCGGGCATCCATAATGGTCCTGGACAGTTTTTCAGCCTCAGAGACCGGCATATTAATAATATGAAATGCCAGTCTCTGGGCGGATTTGCTTCCGATTCCCGGCAGTTTGGAAAGTTCTTCGATCAGAGCATTGATCTGACTTCCGTAATAATCCATAAACGGTCACCTTCCAGATTTATCAGAAAGGCAGACCCATGCCGCCGGTTAATGAACTCATTGCTTTTGCTGCATCGGCTTCCACTGTACGGATTGCTTCATTCATCGCTGCAACAATCAGATCCTCCAGCATTTCGATGTCATCCGGATCAACAACATCTTCTGCAAGTTTTACAGAAAGCACTTCTTTCTTTCCATTGATCTTAACTTCCACTGCACCGCCGCCTGCTTTCACAGCATATTCTTTTTCCTGCAGATTCTTCTGTGTTTCTTCCATCTGTTTCTGCATTTTCTGTGCCTGTTTCATCAGATTATTCATATTAGCAGGCATTCCGCCGCCAAATCCACCTCTTTTAGCCATAATTATACTCCTTTATCATTCTTCTTCTATTTCAACGCCCTGAAATACTGATTGCAGTTGTTCTTCTGTAATATACTGATTTCTGACGCCGCTTTCATTTAAAACAAACCGGAATTCACATTCCATGCCGGTAATTTTTTTCACTGCTTCCTTAATTCCTGTGAGATATGGAGTCCTTGCTCCAATTGTATAGTATTTATCATCATCAAACACAATCTGGAAACCGGTTCCCTGCGGATCCGGTTCCGGCTCTGCCTTTTGCAGTGCTGCTCTGGCCGCTTTATAATTTAATGAAGTAATGATCTTACTCCAGTTCTTCCGAAGGAGCTGAAAACACTCCATCTGGCTTTCCGGGACACGGATTGCCGATGAAGAATTCGGCAGATTCTCTGCATTTTCTGTATACTTTTTCTCATCCTGATACCATGCCGTGTTTTCACCGGTACGGTTATCCGCCGGTCCTGCGATTCCCGGTGCGGCATAATATCCCTGCTCCAGTTTCTGTTCCAGAATTTCCAGACGATTCAGCACAGAATCCAGATTATACTCCGTCTCAGGGCGAATCAGTTTGATAAATGTCATTTCCAGTAAAACTCTTTTATCCGCCACCTGGCGTATACGGCCGGACAACTCGGAAAATACACGGATATAACGCATCAGTGTTTCTTCACTGATACGGCGGCTCATGCCCGCCAGTTCATACAGTTCCTCTTCCGATACTTCAAGGGTGTCTGCATCCAGATCGGAGGCTTTCAAAAGCATAATATTACGCAGATACCAGATAAAATCACTTACAAGCTGACCAAGTTCACGGCCCTGCATCACAATTTCATCAATTAATCCGATACAGTCTGCCGTTCTTCCATCCAGCGCTGCCTGCAAAAGTTTCCCGAAAAGATCATAGCTTGCAGCCCCCAGAACATTCAGTACCTTTTCATAGGTCAGTTCTTCCCCATAATGAAAGGCAATGCACTGATCCAGAAGACTGATGGAATCACGCATGGATCCATCTGCTTTTCTGGATATATATCGAAGTGCCCGGTCTTCAATGGAAACCCCTTCACCATCCGTCAGTTCTTTCAGACGCTCTGCAATAACCTCTGACGAAATTCTTCGAAAATCATATCTCTGACATCTCGATAATACGGTAATGGGGATTTTATGGGCTTCTGTTGTGGCAAGAATGAAAATCACATGTGCCGGAGGCTCTTCCAGCGTTTTGAGCAAAGCATTAAAAGCTCCTGTTGAAAGCATATGCACTTCATCAATAATATAAACTTTATATCTGCCTTCTGTCGGTGCATATCTTACTTCCTCACGGATTTCTCTGATATTGTCCACACCATTGTTGGATGCTGCGTCAATTTCCATCACGTTAACCGAATTTCCCTGATTTACCGCTTTACAGCTGGGACAGCTATTGCATGGATTTCCATCCACAGGATGTTCACAATTCACAGCTCTGGCAAATATCTTTGCTACAGATGTTTTTCCGGTACCACGTGTGCCGCAGAACAGATACGCATGTCCGATTCGGTTGGAACAAATCTGATTGCGAAGTGCTGATACGATCGGATCCTGTCCTTTCACATCATCAAAAACAGGCGGTCTCCACTTTCTGTATAACGCTGTATATGCCATCTGCTCACTTCCCTTTCTGCTGAATTCCGACCATTTCCGATGCCGGAATCAAATGAATCTGCTCTGGTATATCCCATAAAAATCTTTCACAACCGGATCCTATGCCAATAAGCAAATTCTGACCTTATAAGTATAACAAACTCATACTCGATTTTCAATACTTATATTCACACATATGCATTCACATTTCCCAACCTGCTGCTGTTCAGAGCCAGATAGTTTTACACATAAAGTGCAACAGATGCCTGTGGAGATAGAAGCGTTCTCTGACTGAGATAAAAAGCCAGAGCAGTTATGGTTTCCGTTTTTTGGAACCATACTGTCTGGCTTCATACATGAAAGAAATCATCACATAGTCACGGAACATCTCCGCAGCCAATTCTGTATACTTTCGAAATCAGTCACCAAATTCGATGCCTAACAGACGAGCTTCTTCTACTACACGTGACTTGGGATCTACAAATTTCAGCTTTCCGGCACTGTCGGCAAGGGGATATTTATCAATTTCTCCATTTTTGATTACAACAAGATTGCCAAATTCACCGTTTTTGCACATCAGGGCTGCCCTTGCTCCAAGACGTGAAGCCAGTACACGGTCATAAGCACTGGGCTCTCCTCCCCTCTGCATATGTCCGGGAACGGTAACTCGAACTTCAGAGCCGGTCATCTCTGCAAGTCGTGCAGCAATTTCATAAGAAACGGAAGGGTAAGGGGATTCTGCCAGTTTCTTCTTGTACTGCTTCTTTGTCAATGCGGCATCTTCTTTGGAAATCGCACCTTCAGCAACTGCAATGATCGTAAATCCACATCCTGCTTTTGCTCTCTTTCTGACTGCATCTGCCACTTTTTCAATATCATAGGGAATCTCAGGAAGAAGGATAACATCTGCTCCGCCTGCCATTCCTGCTTCCAGAGTCAGGGAACCCACCTTATGACCCATAATTTCCACGATAAATACACGGCCATGGGATGCAGCTGTTGTATGAATGCAGTCAATTGCATTGGTTGCAATTTCAACAGCACTGTTGAAGCCAAAAGTCATATCCGTGCCCCAGAGATCATTATCAATGGTTTTGGGGAGACCAATGACATTAAGACCTTTCTGACTTAACAGATTCGCTGTCTTCTGACTTCCGTTTCCTCCAAGGGTAAACAGACAGTCCAGACGCAGTTTCTTATAGGTATGAATCATGGATTCTACTTTATCCAGACCTCTTTCATCCGGAACTTCCATTAATTTAAAGGGCTGTCTGGAGGTACCGAGGATTGTACCGCCTTTTTTAATAATACCTCTGAAATCATCTTTTTCCATCTTGCGATACTCCGCATACATCAGACCTTTGTATCCATCCAGGAATCCGAAGATTTCAACATCTTCATACAGATTATACAGACCTTTGGCAATACCGCGCATTGTTGCGTTCAGTGCCTGGCAGTCACCGCCGCTTGTCAACATACCAACTCTAATTGTCATATGCCTTTCCATCCCTTTCCTGTTGCCTCCGGCAACATCAATAATATGGCCTTTCAGAAATAGATAACCATCCGATTCTGAAGGGTTATACGCTCGATTGAATTTATTTCGATACATCATCGAAAAAATACGAACCATAAAAGACAATTTATTATATAACAAATACGCCCCTGTTGCAATGCTGCCCTCATCCGGAAAATTCGAAAAAAACTGTAAAAACAGGACTTCGAATCATACATTTCAGTATATAATGATCTCCTTTTTCATCCGTTCCAGTATTTCATTGATGACAATGATCTGATCCTGACCACTCATGAGTTCACCGCGTTTTTCCTGATAGGTGAATCCCGGATGCTCTCCGCTGATAAAGCGCATACGTCCGCCGTAATTCTGCATAAACGGCAGTACGGCATTGCTTTTAACCGGTGCATTTTTCAGCATATGAATGGTAATCATTTCCGGTTTGGCAACTACATCCGTAACATAGTTTTCATGGGCTCTTGCCTTCGTCAATCCCACCAGAAGCAGGTTCTGCACCGGCTGCGGCATATCGCCAAATCGGTCAATCAGTTCATCCTGAATATCGGAATAATCTTCTCTGGTTTCGATGGACGCAATTTTCTTATACATTTCCAGTTTCTGACCTTCATTGGCAATATAGGATGCTGGAATAAATGCATTCAGAGATATCTCAATTTTGGTTTCAAAGGTCTGCAGGATATCTTCTTCCTTATCTTCTTTCAGGTTACGGATGGCCATATTCAGCATCTTACAGTAAAGATCATAACCCACAGCTTCCAGATGACCGCTCTGCGATGCTCCCAGCAGCGTACCGGCGCCCCGGATTTCCAGATCCCGCATGGCAATCTTGACACCGGATCCCAGATCAGTAAACTGTCTGATTGCTTCCAGACGTTTTTCTGCCACTTCCCGGAGAACTTTTCCCGGAGTATAGGTCATAAATGCATAGGAGGTCCGGTTTGTCCGTCCCACCCGTCCCCGCAGCTGGTACAGCTGTGACAGGCCGAAACGATCCGCATCCTGTATAATAATGGTATTGACATTGGAAATATCCAGACCGGTTTCAATGATGGTCGTGGATACCAGAACGTCAATGTCCCCATTGACAAAATCCACCATAATCCGTTCCAGTTCTCTCTCGCTCATCTGTCCATGGGCATATTCAACAACTGCATCCGGAAGCATCTGCTGCAGACGTGCCGCCACCGATGCAATGTTTTCGACTTTATTGTAGACATAATAAACCTGACCATTCCGTGACAGTTCCCGGTTAATCGCCTCCCGGATCAGTTCGTCATCATGTTCCATCACATAGGTCTGAATCGGCGAACGGTCCAGCGGTGCTTCTTCCAGCATACTCAGATCACGGATTCCGATCAGACTCATATGCAGCGTTCTGGGAATCGGAGTTGCTGTAAGTGTCAGAACATCAACCGTGTTCTTCAGCTGCTTGATCTTTTCCTTGTGTGCCACACCAAAACGCTGTTCTTCATCGATAATCAGCAGTCCCAGATCATGAAACTGCACATCTTTGGACAGAACACGGTGCGTACCGATCAGAATATCCACCGAGCCTTTCTTCAGGTCCTGCAGAGTCTGCTTCTGCTGGGCCTGTGTACGGAACCGGCATAACAGATCCACACGAACCGGATAATTACTCATCCGCTGTACAAATGTGTTGTAATGCTGCTGAGCAAGAATGGTGGTCGGGCACAGATATACCACCTGTTTTCCATCCTGAACCGCTTTAAATGCTGCCCGGATTGCCACTTCTGTTTTGCCAAAACCAACATCACCGCATACCAGACGGTCCATGATCTTATCACTTTCCATATCTGCCTTTACCGCCTGAATAGCCTCCAGCTGATCATCGGTTTCGCTGTAGGGGAATAATTCCTCAAACTCTGTCTGCCATACGGTGTCCGGGCTGTACTGATATCCCTTTTTAGACTGTCTTGCAGCATACAGTGTCACCAGTTCTTTCGCAATCTCCTGTACCGCACCTTTTACTTTCGCATGGGTCTGTTTCCACTCTTTACCGCCCAGTTTGTTCAGCTTCGGTATTTTTTCCGCATTGGCAGAAGCATACTTCTGCACCAGATCAAACTGTGTGATCGGCACATAAAGATTGCCGCCTCCGCCATATTCGATTTTCAGATAGTCCCGGATAATCCCCTTGTTTTCCATCTTCTGAATGCCGCGGTAGATACCGAGTCCATGGGTTTCATGGACCACATAATCGCCGGGAGTCAGATCTTCAAAACTGCTGATCACCTGTCCGGTTCCGCTTAAAGGATGCTTCTTTTTTCTTTTTTTCTTCTGTCGGGCACCGAACATATCATTTTCCGTAATCACCACAGCCTGAAGAAGAGGGAACTCATATCCCTGTGTCAGCGTTCCGGTGGTAATCAGAATCCGTCCGGGCAGTGCCTCTGCCTCTTTGTCTTCCGTATAATCTGCCGGCAGCATATAGTTGAAACGCAGATCCTCTGCCAATCGCTTTGCTCTTGTACGGGATGCGGAAAGAATCAGGATTCTGTACTTTCTGCGAATCCATTTTGCCAGATCTTCCGTCAGATCCTGCACACGTTTACTGTAGCTGCTGACATTTCTGGATAAAATCTCCGTATGCAGACCGGTTGCTACCAGAGAATCCTTCTGTTCCAGTCCGCCGAGAACCGCCAGATGGTGTTTCTCCAGATGATAAATCACCTCTTTTTCAGACAGCAGAGAATCCGCCTGTCCGGGCAGAATATATCCTTTTTCCATACGCATCCGCATACTTTCGCGGAATTCTGTCAGAATGGCATGCATTTTCTCCTGCAAATGCTTCGGTTCATCCAGAAAAATACAGGTATTTTCCGGAAAATACTCCAGAAAGGATACGGTATCGTCAAAGAAATATTTCATAAAACCGTTCACTGCAGAAGTAATCATCCCGGACTTCATATCTTCAATCAAAGAATCCATTGTTTTCTTTAAACGATGGGCTTCTTCGGTACGCATGCCTTTACGCATGGTTTCCACGCATTTCTGACATTCATCCTCAATCTTATGAATACCTGCATATATGCTTCCCTCATCCAGAACCACTTCCGATGCCGGGTAAATGCGAAGCACCTCTGTCCCTTCGTTATCTTCCAGAGATCTCTGGGTATCCCGGTCAAAATACCGCAGCGTATCCACTTCATCATCCCACATCTCAATCCGCACAGGATTGTCATCCGTCAGGGTGAAAATATCAATGATACCGCCGCGAATAGAAAACTGTCCCGGAGAAGAAACCCGTCCGCATCGTTCATAACCCATATATACCAGCTGCTTCTGCAGCTTTTTCAGATCCAGAATATCTCCCGAAGATATTTCCAGCGTATTGTCCTGAAGTTTCTTCATGGGAACCAGTACATCCATGCACCCATCAATTGTGGTAACAATGGTTCCTCTGCCAAATTCCATAATGCGGCTGATGACAGACATTCTCCGTGCCGTTATTTCATTTCCCTGAATATCTGCATTAAAAAACAGAATATCTCTGGCCGGATAATACTGCACATCCGGTTCAAAATTCCGAAGATCTTCGCAATACTGCCTTGCCTTCTGTTCATCTGATGTAATCAGAATACGAAAATCATAATCCTTCCCCAGATTATGAACAAGCTGTCCCTTGGATGCATCCACACATCCGAAAATGCCCACCGCACCCTTTGGCGTTCCTTTTTCCTGTCTTAATGCCCTTCTGACTGCAGAATACTCACCAGCATTCTCCAGAAAATCACTCCAATGCTTCATAGTTTAAACATTCTCAACTTTCTATCGATCATACCTCTGTTATCCGCCTGTTTCCCATATGCCTGCTTCCGATTCTGATCTCCTGTGCAGAACGATCAGACCGTCTCTGAGCGTACTTCTGTCTTTTCAGACCGATCCTTCTTTTCCGGTTTTTCTTTCTTCTTATTAAACTGGTTCATGGCAGCTTCCGGTCCCTCTGAAAGAAATGCTTCCACTGCCAGAGCAGCCGTCTGTGCAGCCTCTTTCATAACCTCCAGATCCTCTCCATGGAACCGTCCCAGTACATGGTCGATCAGATCATCCCGTTTCGGTGCACCTACACCAACCTTGATACGCGGAAACTCCTGGGTGCCGAGATGCTGAATAATGCTCTTTACCCCGTTGTGACCGCCGGCGCTTCCCTTCTTCCGAATACGAAGCTGGCCTGTCTCCAGACTGATATCATCAAAAATAACCAGCACCTGATCGGTTTCCGGCTTGTAAAAATCAAATGCTGCCCGGATGCTTTCCCCGCTGAGATTCATAAAAGTCAGCGGTTTCAGAAGAAGAACCTGCTGACCGCCGATGATACCTCTCCCTGTCAATCCTTTAAACTGTTTTTTATCCACTGAAATCTGATGCTTTTCCGCCAGAACATCAATCACCGAAAAACCGGCATTGTGTCTGGTTCCTTCATACTTTGCACCCGGATTACCGAGCCCTGCTATAATATACATCTTTTTCTCCTCCCATATACCAGTGGCAGCAATTCCTTTTGCTCCCACGATGCAGACGGATTACTTCATATCCTCTCAAATGGAATGAATCATTTCCTCTATTTCTGTATCTACTGTATCACACTTTCATAAATAGAACAAGTGTTCTTTTTGTATTTTTCATGTATTTCGTGTCTGAAAGTCATGTATGTTCACGTGAGCAAGAAATACATGACCCTTTACCCCAGATACCTACGGATTTCTCCGCGTTTTACGCTCTCGAAATCCTAAAAACATTCGAAATCCGCTCATTTTTCCAGAAAAAATGGCTGCTTTCTCATGTTTTGCGGGTCCCAAAGTCATGCTTTTTCACGCGTGCCCTTTAGGGTATGCAGGCATGAACAGCATGACCTTTTGCCCCAGGTATCAATATAATGGAAAAATAAACAATCTGCAAGACAAACCCTCTTGCATTTCCCTGACTTTTCCTGTAAAATAGCCGATGATTGTCACTGTGAGCCTGCATTTATCAAATGTTCCGGGCTCTTTTGATTATAACCTCTCCGAAAAATATTCTCCTGAACGGTTATAATCTCCGCAGACATCGATCTGAATACTGAAAATAGTCTGCAGGTCAGGCAGTGTCCGAAACCGTGCAGATTGCCACTATATTAAATGGATGTAACGAAAACCGTTCGAAAGCCTGCTGTTGTATCCGGCTTTCCGTCGTTGCAGAGAAGTTTATGAAAGGATGTCAACTATGATTGCTGCTAATAATGTAACTTTAAGATTTGGCAAAAAAGCATTATTTGAAGATGTAAATATCAAATTTACCGAAGGCAACTGCTACGGTCTGATCGGTGCCAACGGTGCCGGCAAGTCCACTTTCCTGAAGATTCTGTCCGGCGAACTGGAGCCTACCAAGGGTGAGGTTACCATGACTGCAGGTCAGCGTCTTTCATTCCTGAAACAGGATCATTTCAAGTATGACCAGTTTACTGTTCTTGATACCGTTATCATGGGCAACCAGAGATTATATGATATTATGAAGGAAAAGGATGCCATTTATCTGAAGCCTGATTTTACCGAGGAAGACGGTATGAAGGCTGCGGAACTGGAAGGTGAATTCGCTGCCATGAACGGCTGGGAAGCAGAATCCGATGCTGCAACCATGTTAAATGGTCTGGGTATTGAAACCGAACTGCATTACACCCTGATGGCCGATCTGAACGGCTCCCAGAAAGTGAAAGTTCTGCTGGCACAGGCACTGTTCGGCAATCCGGATATCCTGCTGCTGGACGAACCTACCAACCACCTGGATCTGGATGCCATCGCATGGCTGGAAGAATTCCTGATCAACTTTGAAAATACCGTTATTGTCGTATCCCATGACCGTTATTTCCTGAATAAAGTATGTACTCATATTGCTGATATTGACTATGCAAAAATCCAGCTGTATGCAGGTAACTATGACTTCTGGTACGAATCCAGTCAGCTGATGATCCGTCAGATGAAAGAAGCAAACCGTAAGAAAGAAGAAAAGATCAAGGAATTACAGGAATTCATTCAGAGATTCTCTGCCAATGCTTCCAAGTCCAAACAGGCAACTTCCAGAAAACGTGCTCTGGAGAAAATTCAGCTGGATGAAATCCGTCCTTCCAGCCGTAAATACCCTTACATTGATTTCCGTCCCGAACGTGAAATCGGCAACGAAGTTCTGACTGTGGAACACCTCAGCAAGACCATCGACGGTGTTAAGGTTCTGGATGATATTTCCTTCATCTTAAACAGAGAAGATAAGGTTGCATTTGTAGGCTCCAACGAACTGGCCAAAACCACACTGTTCCAGATCCTTGCAGGAGAAATGGAACCCGATGAAGGCTCCTACAAATGGGGTATCACAACCTCTCAGGCATATTTTGCAAAGGACAATACCGATATCTTCAAGGATGAAATGACCATTACCGACTGGCTGACACAGTTCTCTGCCATCAAGGATGCCACTTATGTACGTGGTTTCCTGGGCCGTATGCTCTTCCCCGGCGATGCAGGCATGAAGATGCTGCCCGTTCTTTCCGGTGGTGAACGTGTACGCTGCCAGCTTTCCATGATGATGATCAAAGCTGCCAATGTACTGCTTTTCGATGAACCCACCAACCACCTGGACATGGAATCCATTACTTCCCTGAACAACGCACTGATCAAGTTCAGCGGTGTTATCCTGTTCTCCTGCCATGACCACCAGTTTGTACAGACAACTGCAAACCGTATCATGGAAATCGTAAACGGCAAGCTGATCGATAAGATCACCACCTACGATGAATATCTGGAAAGCGATATCGATGCAAGAAAACGTATGATTCAGCAGAAACCCGATGACGGAGATGATAATTAATTCCTCATTTATTTACAGAAATTGAAA
>JALETI010000052.1 GCA_022781515.1 Lachnospiraceae bacterium | reverse complement strand
TGTGAACTCAAAATCAATAATGCCATAATATTCCCGGACTTTACGATTCGACATCCTATAACGGGAAATACATATTATTGGGAGCATTTTGGAATGATGGATAATCTTCTGTATGCGAGTCAATGCTATGAAAAATTAGAGATCTATTTCGAGAATGGTATTTTTCCTTCAAAAAATCTGATCATTACATTCGAAACAAAAGCTTCTCCGTTGACCATTGATGTTGTACAGCATCAAATTGAACATTATTTCCTTTAGTATCAAAACCGTAGTCTAACGTAATATATTGGCTAAATCAACCGGATGACATGTTGATTTAGCCAATTCCTCATTGAAGTCTATGGTCACCAGGGAGATTTTCGCAAACCAGAGCTGGATTTTGGTTTTTTCTTTCCAGAGCGCAGTCTTTTTGTCCAAAAAAGCTGGGGCTTCTCGGCCATCGCTGCTTCGTTTGGATATTTCTGATGGATGATGCGTGGATTTAGCCAATTTCCCATTGAAATCTATGGATACCTGAAGGATTTTCGCAAATCAGAGCTGGATTTTGGTTATTTCTTGCCGGATTTCAGTCTTTTTGCCCAAAAGTGCCGGAGTTTCTCGGCCATCGCTGCTTCGTTTGGATATTTCTGATGGATGATGCGTTAATTTAGCCAATTCCACATTCAGCCAATTCCACATTTAGCCAATTCCCCATTGAAATCTATCATAACCGATAGTTTCCATGCATACACTGAATCAACATCATCTAATCCGTCTACACAGAGGAGGTCTTTCATAATGAGTTCCCAGACACATATCGTCGTACTGAAAATGCGCAGTCTGATCTACACTGCGGTGTTTGTCTTTTTGCTGGTCGTTTTCGGTATTCTGATGTTCCTGATGTTCCGCAAAGATGAGAATACTCCTGTGGATGCTGATGCTCCTGTGATATCCTATGCACCGGGATGCTATTCTTCTGTGATGCCTCTGGGGGATACTTCAATCGGAGTAAATGTTACGGTGAGCAGTGAGCGGATTGAATCCATCCGCCTTGATTCCATTCCTGAGGATATTTCAAAACAGTTTCCTTTATTGGCTCCTGCCATGGAAAGCCTGACTCAGCAGATTCTGGAAAAACAAAGTCTGGACTCCATAGAATACGATGAAAACATGCAGTATACCCAATCTGCTCTTATTGATACCATCCGGCTGGCTCTGAAGAAAGCTGTGCCAGGCAGCTGACCTGGCACAGCTGATCACAATACAGAAACGCAGAAGAAAACATTACGGCGTGACCAAAGTCCGCTATCATCTCATAGAAATGATAGCAGACTGAAGCCACGCCGCCGTTTTCAACCTGTAATACGATTCAGTGATTCCAAAGCACTGCTTTCACTGCATTCTTTTCTTTCCCGCAGCCCGCCTGTACTGTCTTTACTGCATTCTTTCTTGTCCTGCTGCACCGCCTGCACTGTCTCTACTATATTCTTTCTTGTCCTGCTGCACCGCCTGCACTGTCTCTACTATATTCTTTTCTGTCCTGCAATTCTGTCTCTACTGACCGCTGCTTTCCGACTGCACTGCAGTTTTGGATGCCGCTTCTGCTTCCGCTGCAGCTTTGGATGCTGCTTCTGCTTCCGCTGCGGCTTTAGATGCCGCCTCTGCTTCCGCTGCAGCTGCTGCCTCAGATGCTGCTATGGATTCTTCGCTTCCTTCCACCAGGGAACGGTCTTTGCAGTAATAAATCATCTTCTTGAATTTGGGATATTCATCTGTATACTGCTTCAGATTGGTCCGTCCGTAAGGGAGCGGATCGTTGATCAGGAAATCTTCTGCTTTCAGTTCGATGCCGTCTCCCACATATCCGGTTATAAGTACCCAATGGGGGCTGCCATTGGCTCTTGTTCTTCCAATCAGAACCGGGATTCCTTCATGGAGCTTGTTATAAACAAACTGCAGGTAATTGTACTTATTGTAATTCCAGTAGTAATCTTTCGGCCAGGCAATTTCACCGGTTGCTGTATAGTGTGAACGTTCTGCAAGTTCATCAGGAAGCACGGTTTCCCCTTTCAGAAAGGTTTCACTCATTGCCAGAGAACAGGTTGCACAGCCGATGTCGTACATGGTCTTTTGGGTGGATCCCAGAAGCATGTCTCCCCATTTTTCATCGGTCTGCTGATATAAGGGAATGTCCAGTTTTACCTGAGGCGGTTCCGGTGCTTCAAAGGAAATATAATCGGAGTGACCGTATCCTTCCATTATCTTGCCGGTTTTATAATCCTTCCCGCTGATTTTATAATAGCCATCCACCGGGGTTTCATCCAGTATTTTTATCTCCTGCCGGTCCGCAAAGGATGCCATTAATGTGGAGTCTTTATTCGGTTCTGACCGCACATTCAGGCGGACATCTCCGGAATTGACCCAGGCACGTTTTGTACCATCCTCATTATATACCGGTTCGGTTTCGGTTTCCGTCGGTTCAGTGGATTCGGTTTCTTCTGTTCCTGCAATATTGGCTGTCGAATCACTCGTTTCCGTCGGATTGCCTGTTTTATTGGAACAGCCTGTCATGCCCCCACACATGGATCCTGCCAGCAGAAGGCATACCATGCGAACGGAAAGACGCTGTAATAGTCTGATTTTATTTTGACGAATCATAGAAATTTCCCCTCAAATACAGTCAAATATTTGTATGCCTCACGTCGTACTACGAATAATAATTACCATACTACAGGCTGTTTATTAAAGTGAAGCATATTGACACCTGCATAGCAGGTATTTTTGCTGCATACATACAGCAAGCAATAGACAGTCAGCTTACATCCCCTTTTTTGAAAATGTAAGCTGACTTCATTGTTTTCATAATTATAGTTCTAGAAACTCATCTTATCACGGAAATATGCTTCCAGATCTGCGATTGCAACTCTTTCCTGAGCCATGGTATCACGGTCACGTACAGTAACTGCATGATCGTTTTCTGAATCAAAGTCATAAGTAATACAGAAAGGAGTACCGATTTCATCCTGTCTTCTGTATCTCTTACCGATCTGTCCTCTGTCATCGAATTCGCAGTTGTAATATTTGGACAGCTGTGTATAAATTTCCATTGCGCCATCATTGAGTTTCTTGGAAAGAGGCAGGACACCGATCTTAACCGGTGCAATGGCAGGATGGAAATGCATAACGGTTCTAGTCTTTCCGTCTTCCATCAGTTCTTCATCGTATGCACTGCAAAGGAATGCCAGTGTCACACGGTCAGCACCCAGAGAAGGTTCGATTACATAAGGAATGTACTTTTCATTTACTTCATCATCGAAGTAGCTCATGTCTTCACCTGAGGTATTCTGATGCTGTGTCAGGTCATAGTCTGTTCTGTCTGCAATGCCCCACAGTTCACCCCATCCGAAGGGGAACAGGAATTCCACGTCGGTTGTAGCCTTGGAATAGAAGCAGAGTTCTTCCGGTGAATGATCTCTGGCACGAAGTTCTTCTTCCTTCAGGCCAAGGGTCTTCAGCCAGTTCAGGCAGAATTCTTTCCAGTATGCAAACCACTCCAGGTCCGTTCCGGGCTTACAGAAAAACTCCAGTTCCATCTGTTCGAATTCTCTGGTACGGAATGTAAAGTTTCCGGGTGTGATTTCGTTACGGAAGGATTTTCCGATCTGACCGATACCAAAGGGAACTTTCTTTCTGGACGTTCTCTGAACATTTTTGAAGTTAACAAAAATACCCTGTGCGGTTTCAGGTCTCAGATATACGGTACTCTTGGCATTTTCTGTAACACCCTGGAAGGTTTTGAACATCAGGTTGAATTCTCTGATTTCTGTAAAATCTGTTTTTCCGCAGGTGGGACATGCGATACCGTGATCCTTAATATAGGTTTCCATCTGTTCGTGGCTCCAGCCATCAACGGAATCAATCGCTTCGCCGTGTTCATGGGCGTAATCTTCGATCAGCTTATCTGCACGGAAACGTTCATGACAGGACTTGCAGTCCATCAGCGGGTCAGAAAAACCTCCCAGATGTCCGGATGCAACCCATGTCTGAGGGTTCATCAGAATTGCACAGTCAACACCTACATTGTAAGGGCTTTCCTGTACAAACTTCTGCCACCACGCCTTCTTCACGTTATTTTTAAGTTCTACACCGAGATTACCATAATCCCATGTGTTGGCAAGTCCGCCGTAGATTTCGGAACCGGGGTAAACAAAACCTCTTGACTTCGCCAGTGCAACAATTTTGTCCATTGTCTTTTCCATAATTCTGAATCCTTTCTATTCCTTCCAAACCCTGAGAGAAATCAGGACCGGATGCGTATCAACGCATAGTATTATTGATGATATCCGGCAGAAAACCGCATATCTGAATAACTGTTTGTGTCTATCCAACGATCTGTTTTTTTCCAGCTGTCTGTCTTTCCAGATGCCTGTCTTTCCGGCTGCCTGTCTTTCCAGATGCCTGTCTTCATCCAGCTGTCTGTCTGCATCCATAGTTATCGCAGCGTTTCTTTCACCACGATGCATGGATTGATGATCATAATGGAATCATTCTTACTTAAATACAATACAGGATAATGTCCCGTCTGAAGAAATTGCAGCCAGATCCTTGTTCACAGTCACATCGTCTGTGGCATACTGGATGGTTCCATCTACCTTGATGTCGGTTTTTCCTTCCGCAATTACGATATACAGATCTTCATCCAGATTCTTTCCGCTGATCCGTTCTGTACCATCTGCGGAAAGCAGACTGAACTGATCAAGATCGATGCCGGAGTCCTTTGCTCCCTTTACCGTACCTGCTGCCAGCTGCCTGATGCTGTCATCTTCATCATTGAATCCGAGATAATCGGCACAGGATGCATAATCCATCTTCAGCACAGCATCGCCGCCCTTCATCTCAAGAGATTCGATTGCTGCTGCAAGATCGCTGCTGCTGTCCTTTGCATAAGCCGCTTCCTGACCGACACTCTGTTTATTGTAAGCAATGACTTCCCCTTCAATGAAAAGCTTTAGTTCTTCTTCACTGTAAACAGAAGTATCAAACTCTTCATATACTGCAGATTTAACGGTACCATCTTTATCGATATAAATGGATGTCGTATCCAGACTGACCTTTGATCCGCAGCCGGATAAAATTGCAGTTGTAAACAGCAAACATGCAAGGCCCCTTACATATTTTAACTTCATCATGTCCCTCCTGTTGATTGACCTCACCGGATTTCAGCAGAAATCAGAATGCATTCCCCTGAATATCCGGTTTATAAAACAGTGTCTGTCTCAAATATTGAAATGAGCAGACACAATTATCTTATTGTAACCGCAAAAGAAATAAATTTCAATAGTTCTTACACGGAAACCCATTAAAATAATACTTTTTTCCGATTATACCCAAATCTTCCCGGCAGATTCAAATCGATATTTGCAGACATTTTCATATTCAGATCAACGCTTGCAGAGATCCGTCACCGTATTTCGTCTGTAAAGCAGACTTCTCCATATCAGATCAATGCTTGCGAAGATCCGGAATCGGATTCACGAATTACTGCATCGGCTGTATCATGGAATGCAGAATCTGCAAAGAATGAAATTCTCGGTCAATGACTCTCCGGTACAGTACAGACACTGCTTTTTTCAATTCATCCAGTGCCGGTGGGTTTAATGTAAATTGAAATAGTTCTTTCAGCGGGGATCTGATCACATACTGCCAGGCATAACAGGCGCTGTCCCCTGTTTGTATGGGCGGCAGTTCCGTGTATTCTCCGTCCAGAACCATCATCCGCAGTTCCACAATGCACCGGATCAGTTCACTGGGAATCTTTCCCTTTTCCAGTGCACGGAAGGACAGGTATAAAAGGTTCAGCATATCGGCTGCTGCCATATTTTCCCTGGAAAAGTATTCTGCCAGTTCTGTAAAATACGATGCATAGCAGAGTTTTTCCAGATCTTGCTGCAGCGAGCTGAAGTATGCAATTACCTCTGCACTGCGCAGGGTATAGGAACTTCTTCCTTCATAAAGAAAGAACTTTCCGCACACAAATGGGCAGGATACTGCCAGCAGAGAGCTGTTCGGTCTCCTGGCCCCCTTTGCAAATGCAGTGATTCTGCCCCTTTCTCTGGTCAGCAGGACAACCCGCCGATCATACTCTCCCACGGGCATGGAAGAAAGTACCACGCCCGATAATTCCAGCAAATCCGTCATTCTTATTTATTCTCAAAATAGCCGAAGTTCTTCAGCTGTATGTCACTGTCACGCCATTCCCTGCGGACCTTTACCCAGAGTTTCAGATTCACCTGACCGCCTACCAGCAGTTCGATATCCTTTCTGGCATCAATACCGATACTTTTCAGCATACTTCCCTGTTTGCCGATGATAATCCCCTTGTGGGAATCTCTTTCACAGACGATGGAAGCGTCCACCTGCCAGATTCCGTCTTTGCGTACTTTCATCACATCGATGGTGACAGCGATTCCATGGGGGATTTCATCTTCCAGACGGCGCAGAGCCTTTTCTCTGATAATTTCCGCTGTAATCTGGCGAATGGGCTGATCGGTTACGGTATCTTCGTCATAATACATGGGCCCCTCCGGAAGATATTTCCGGATTTCTTCCATAACCGAATCCGTATTGATACTCCGCAGAGCACTTACCGGAATCACATCTTTGAACTGATGCTGCTTTTTCCACATGGTGATCAGGCTGCCCACCTTTGATTTGTCAATGGTGTCTATTTTATTGATGATCAGAATCACAGGTGTTTTCACCCGCTTCAGTTTTTCCAGAATAATACTGTCTCCGGGACCGATTTTTTCATCGGGTTCCACCAGCCAGAGAATAACATCCACTTCACTCAGCGTCTTGTCCACAACGCTGACCATGTATTCACCCAGTTTGTTTTTGGCTTTGTGAATACCGGGTGTGTCCAGAAAAATCATCTGGCAGTTTTTATCCGTATAAACTGTCTGGATACGGTTTCTTGTTGTCTGCGGCTTTCTTGAGGTGATCGCAATCTTCTGTCCGATGAGGTGGTTCATCAGGGTTGATTTGCCAACATTGGGACGGCCGATCAGCGTCACAAAGCCGGATTTAAAATGCTTTGTCATAACTGATTTCCTCCAGTTTCTGCGAAATACGTCCTACTTGATTAACGCTTCTGTCACATCAAAGAGATCTTTATTTTCCTGTATTTTGGTTTCTCCGCCCACAACGCAAAGATAACCGGATTCCAGAATGGTTTCCATATACTCTGCCAGTGCACGGATATCTTCCGGTTCACAGGAAAGAATGCAGTCTCTTTCTTTCTGCAGCATTTCCTCGGTAACACCGATCATATACGCGGACAGGGAACGGTCGCCTTTCATCTTGGGGGTCTGCGGAATATCCAGTTCGCTGATGGTGCCGATGATGTACTTGGTCATGTCGCGTTCGTCTGCCTGGAAATTGCGGAGGTAGTCCGGAATGCCTTCGTATACTTCATTGGATTCCCGGAGATTCGGATCACGGTAGGATACCAGATAGCTTTCACCGTTTCGATTGAATCCGCTCATGCATCCATAGGCACCGCCTTTGACACGAAGGTTCATCCACAGGTAATCATAATTCAGAATGACATTCAGCACCTTCAGAGCAGAGGTATATTCCAGACCATGGGCTGCAAAGTTGCCGGTTCTTGCCACATACTGCACCTGGGAACTGGTTGTCAGTCCTTCTTTTTCCGCAGGCTGGAACCCGGTCAGATCAAAACCGCAGGCTTTTTTACCAAATGCAGAGGAAGGTGTTTCCACGTCCTGGAAATGTTCCGCCAGATCCAGGGTGAATGTTTCCAGAGTGGCCGGTACCTGCTCATATCCGTTTTCATCCGATGTATAGCTGACCAGCATCCGGGAAGGACGGAAGATTTTCTGTCTTACCTGTTCCAGTTTTGCAATCACCGTATCTGCTTTTTCATCGAAATGGCGATCCAGATGGCGGATAAATCTGGCATAGGAAAGTCCTGTAACCACGTCACTGTATCTGGCTGATTCGCTGAAAACGGCAAGGTTTCTGCTCAGTGCCGTGGAATGACCTGCTGAGGACAGGCGGATCGGCATCCGTGATGCCAGCATGGAAATCAGTTCCTGCATTCTCTTTTTATCCGTCAGATCGGTATACAGAATAATTTCCTGCATGAAGCGGAATAATTCCGGTACTTTGTCGTATCTGGCCTTGCCAACCATTTCAAACATACCGGTATAATCATTGAAATCACGGCAGTTGTCATAGGAACTGATTCCGGCACTTAATCCGCCGCAGTTCATGCCGATCTCATCGGCCAGTTCACTGTAGGTGTAATTTCTGGTATTCATCATACCCGACAGTGTCCGCAGAAGCGAAGCATACTGAAGTTCCTCTGCGGTCAGACCATCCATATCAAAAAGGATTCGCAGATATCCGATTCCGCCGGTAAACAGGTTGTGGAACAGGATATCACCGCCCTTTTCGTGACGCATTTCATTGCAGAATCCATTCACTTTTTTTCCGATATCTTCCCGTGTCAGAAGGGGCAGAAGTTTCAGAACTTCCGGTGAATCCGCTTCCTCCTGATAGGCTTTCAGTTCCTTTGTTTCACGGACAATTCGTGCCACGTCTTCTTCTGACATGGAAGCTTTCTTTGCAGCCAGTTTATCTGCAAGAAGCTTTTCTTTCTTTGCCGTCAGTCCCACTTCCGGATTCATGATCAGCTGAACCTGATGGGGATTATTAAGCAGAAAACGGCGGATCAGATCTTCAAAATAGCCGGTTTCCATATTGGCACGCAGCCATTCGAAGGTTTCTTCGTATTTCAGATGCATCAGCGGATCAGTTTCGTTATAAAGCCAGCTGTCAAAACATTGCAGTCCATACATCAGCCCCTTGGGAAAATGTCCGAAGTCGGCTTCTCTGTATTTGAATTCTGCGATGTTCATGCCGGCTGCCAGTGTCCGTTTATTCAATCCCTTTTCCGCCAGTTCGGTCAGTGTGCTGTGAACGGTTTCCAGAAACAGCGGCATATCTTCCGGTGCCGCTTGTTTGGCAACCACGGAAAAATAGGGCTGCAAAATGCCATTTTCTGTACCGCCATATACATCTTTACAGATTTTTTTATCCAGGAGAGCCTGTTTCAATGGTGCACCGGGTACCTCTAAAAGAGCATAATCCAGTATCCCCATGGCTACATACTGCCTTCTGTCCAGCACACTTCCGGCTGTCATGGCAAGAGCCAGATAGGATCCATTTTCCCCTTCTTCGCTCTCTTCTTCTGCTGCATAAAAGGTTTCTTTTTTCACCGGCTCTGCAAAAGGAGGCTGAAAACCGATTTCAGATCCGGTCTCCATGGCATCGTACTGACACAGATACTCTTCATCCAGCCAGCGAAGCTTTTCTTCCATATCCATCTTACCGTAGAGATAGATATAGCTGTTGGAAGGATGATAAGACCGTCTGTGGAAATCCAGAAATTCTTCATAAGTCAGCTGAGGAATGACATCCGGATCACCGCCGGATTCACAGGAATACGGAGTATCCGGATACAGTACATTCTGAATATACCGCTCCAGAACACTTTCCGCAGAAGAAAATGCACCTTTCATCTCATTATAAACAACACCATTGATGGTTAAAGGAGCTTCCGAATTTTCCATTTCATAATGCCAGCCTTCCTGACGGAAAATCTTATCGTTTTCACAGATTCTGGGATTGAGAACCGCATCCATATAGACATCCATCAGGTTCTGAAAATCGGTATCATTGCAGCTTGCCACCGGATATACGGTTTTGTCCGGATAAGTCATGGCATTCAGAAACGTATTCAGTGAACCTTTTGCCAGTTCCACAAAGGGATCCTTCAGCGGAAACTTTCTGGATCCGCATAATACGGAATGCTCCATGATATGAGCGACACCGGTGCTGTCTGCAGGCGGTGTGCGGAAACCAATGGTGAAAACTTTATTATCATCATCATTGGATAACAGAAAAATGCGTGCACCACTTTTTTTGTGCCGCAGAATATATGCAATGGAATTCAGTTCTTCAATCCTCTCTTCACGGATCAGAGTGTATGTCTCAGGTTCTTTGAACAATATCCTTTCCTCCTAAATAAAAAAAATATGACTTTGGGGGCAAAAGGGGTTGCCCCTATGATGCCAGTTGTTCATCCAGATGATAGCGGATGATCAGTTCGATTTCTTCCATAATTCGTGCCGGCCACGCCAGCAGATTTTCCTTTCCGGTCAGTATTTTCATTTCCCGCTGCATATCCTGCAGGATGATACTGTATCGCAATGCAGCTGCAGGCTCCGTTAAGACAGCAACCACCGGATTCCGGGTCTCTTCATACGCATTCTGTCCACGGTACCAGTCCACCAGAATATAAGCATATCCATAAACAATGTTCTGACGGATGCTGCTGGAAATCTCTTCTGTGATAATCCGGGAATTACTGATACCGGCTTCCATCAGATATTTTTTCATCATATCCTGTACTTTTTCATCATCCACATCCAGATCGCTGAAGCGACTGCTGCCCGACAGAACGATTTTGGTTTCCGGATGATCATTCAGATATTGAATTCCTATGTCCAGCATATCGTAATCAATTTCCGTCAGTGAAGTCTCCACATCGTTATTTTCAATCATCAGAAGATAATCCGCTGTTTCCGCGCATTCCGGATGAGAAAACAGCAGAATGACCATGGAAAAGCAGATGATCAGTATCAGATATAACAGAAAACTGGTGCTGATTGCAACCCGCAGTTCAAGGGGCATACACAGAAGATCCTGCTGCTTTCGTTTTCTGTCAATGCGCAGAATAATGGCTGCCAGCAGAAACACCACCGTACTGACCGGCCAGTACATCTGTGTCAGCCAGGAAGCATCCTTCAGAAATACCAGACAGATGTAGTATAGCAGGCTCATTCCGGATACACCAAACAATATGAAATCCATAGGCTTCTATGCCTTCTTTCTGATAATAACCCCTGTTTCCGGTACTTCACTTAATTTCACAAACAAATGCTGTCTTGCATGGGGAGCGCTTTCCTGGGGATTGCCCTGATCATCGGTAATGGATAATACTTCTGCTTCCAGATTGGTACCATCTGCCATTAAGAGTTCTACCTTTTCTCCCACAGAGAATTTATTCTTCTGTTCCAGGAAAAAGCTGCCGTCTTCCCGGATATCACCGCACATTCCCAGATAAATATAATCCTGAATATACGTATTATTATCATAAATCTGTGCATCCGTATCCGGCTTTCCGTAGAAAAATCCTGTGGTAAAGGGACGCATGGTACATTTTTCAATTTCTGCCTTATACCAGTCCATATGTGCCCGATAAAGCTCCGGATCTTTCAGATAGTCGTCAATGGCATGTCTGTAAGTTCGTGCCACAACCGCCACATACAATGCGGCTTTCATACGTCCTTCAATTTTGAAGCTGTCAATCCCTGCATCTATCATGTCAGGAATATGTTCAATCATGCAAAGATCTTTGGAATTAAAAATAAAGGTTCCTCTTTCATTTTCATAAACAGGAAAGAATTCTCCGGGACGTTTTTCTTCCATCAATGTATATTTCCATCGGCACGGATGGGTACATGCACCCTGGTTGGCATCTCTTCCTGTCAGATAATTGGACAGAAGACATCTGCCGGAATAGGAAATGCACATGGCACCGTGCATAAAACTTTCGATTTCCATATCCTCCGGAATATGGGCGCGAATCTCACGGATTTCAGCCAGAGAAAGTTCTCTTCCCGTTACCACACGGGTTGCGCCAAGGGATTTCCAGAACAGGAAGGTGCCATAATTCACATTATTGGCCTGGGTGCTGATATGAATGGGAATCTCCGGAATCACTTCACGGGCAACCATGAAAAGTCCGGGATCGGAGATCAGTACAGCATCCGGTTTCACCTGTTTCAGTTCTCTGAAATAATCTGCAGCCTTTTCCAGATCTTCATTGTGTGCCAGAATATTGGCTGTAACATATACTTTTACCCCATGTGCATGTGCATAGCGAATTCCCTCTTCCAGATCTTCCATGGAAAAGTTCTTCGCTTTGGCACGAAGGCTGAAGGCCTCCCCGCCCACATACACGGCATCTGCGCCGTAATAGACAGCTGTTTTCAAAACCTCAAGACTCCCTGCCGGAATCAAAAGTTCAGGTTTTCTCATGATTTCCTCCATACCGGTCAGTCCTTTGTATCAGACATCAGATTCTGATTTCGACAGATGGAACCGTTATCCCGCTGTCCGCAGAGACTGACTCGCAAATAATCAGTATTTTTTTACACTGAGAGTTACACCGTCTCCCACGGTAAGAACGGAGGTTTCCAGTGCATCCGTATGTTTCAATGCATACAGATATTCTCTCATGCGATTGTGTATGGTACGGTTGCGCCGCACCACACCGTATCTGGATTCCACCAGCTGTCCATCCTGCAGGATATTGTCGGAGATCAGGATACCGCCCGGTTCCAGAAGCCTCATGACAGATGGCAGAAAATGGATGTACTGTCCTTTGGCAGCATCCATAAAGATAAAATCAAAATACCCCTCCAGCGATTCCAGCACTTCCGCTGCGTCACCGGCAATGAGATGGATCACATCTTCCTTGCCTGCCCTGCGGAAGTTGTCACGAGCCAGAGGGATTCGTTTTTCATATTTTTCAATGGTGGTAATTGTGCAGTTTGCCGGCATGACTTCACTCATCAGAATGGCTGAAAATCCGGTTGCTGTACCGACTTCCAGAATCCTGTGAGGCTGTTTCATCCGGATCAGACTCCGCAGAAGACTGCCTGTCTCTCTTCGTATGATCGGAACCCTGTCACGAACGGCTTCTTCTTCAATCGCTGCAAGAACCGGAGTATAATCCGGTTCCAGTGATCTTATATATTCGGTTGTTCTTTCATCAATAATCATCCGATCACCTCTTTGTTTCAATCCACGCTCGGTAAGATTAACGGAGTACGACTTGCGGCGTCATATAACCGCGTGGAATTGTCGTGCGAAGTGGGGGATACCGATTGCTCTCCGCCCACCACTTGCGTAGTTTCATTTTCTCACCCACCACTTAACATTGATGATGTTTGAAGTGGGGGAATCCTATTTACTTGTTGAAAATTCCTGTCATTTCAAGATGGCGGTCCGTCATCAAGAATCAGTAATATTTCCTTACTCGTCATTGCGGTATTCAATGTATACTCACCGGGAAGCAGATTTTTTTTATAAAAAAGCTTCTGGCACAGGAAATTGACCTTGCTTCGGATCAGACCTGCATCCACCAGCTTGTCTGCAATTTCATCTGTTGTTTCCCCCTTTTTCACCTCGATCGTAACTTCTCGACCGGGGAGCGAAGATACAGCAGGAGAGGCAAACAACTGATATCCGAAATCATATCCTGCACTGATCCCAAGAAACAGAATAATGATAAATGCAGTCAGAAAAATCAATATGGCCGTGATGCCGGACAGAATCGACTTTTTCTGAACTTCGTTCTTCATAATATTCTTCCGTGCCATAGAGAATCCTCCTGCGTATTTATTTCGGTTCCGCAAAAGCGGAACCGATCTAATATCCATCTGTTCCGATGTCAGACCGGATACCCGGGTGACCTGACACCGGATTGCATATTCTTTTTGCCAGCCTGATTCTTCCTGTTATACTTCCATAATAATAGGAAGAATCATAGGACTTCTTTTCATCTTCTTCCATAAATAATCACTGAGATTATCACGGATTACGGTTTTCAGACGTACCCAGTCTGTAATATTGCGCCGCAGACAATCGTTTACTGCATTGCATACAATTTCTCTTGCTTCTTCCATCAGATCTTCCGATTCTCTTACATATACAAAACCTCTTGAGACAATATCGGGTCCTGCAAGAAGTTCATTGGAATGTTTTTCAAGAGAGAGTACCACAATAATGATTCCGTTCTGGGATAAACTCTGTCTGTCACGAAGGACAATATTGCCCACGTCACCGACACCGAGACCATCCACAAGGATGGATCCGGAATGAATCTTTCCGCTGATCACAGCGGTCTCTTCATCCAGTTCCAGAACATCACCCGAATTCATCATGAAAACATGATCACTGGGAATTCCAAGACTACATGCAAGATCTGCCTGTGACTTTCGATGACGGAATTCCCCATGGACGGGAATTGCAAATTTGGGATGCAGCAGGGAATAGATCAGCTTGATTTCTTCCTTGCATGCATGACCGGATACATGGGTATCGGAATAAATAACATGGGCACCCTTAATGGAAAGTTCGTTGATAATCTTTGCAACGGCCTTTTCATTGCCGGGAATGGGGCTGGAACTCAGGATAATCGCATCCCCAGGTTTGATCTGAACTTTTCTGTGAATGCCGGCTGCCATACGGGACAATGCCGCCATGGACTCGCCCTGGCTTCCTGTGGTAATCAGGACAGTCTTTTCATCGGGATAATCTTTCAGGGAATCCAGATCAATCAGGGTTCCATCCGGTATCTTCAGATAGTCCAGTTCGGAAGCGGTGGAAATGATGTTGACCATGCTTCGTCCTTCCACAACAACCTTTCTTCCATACTTATACGCTGTATTAATAATCTGCTGCACACGGTCCACATTGGATGCAAATGTGGCAACAATGATACGGTGGCTGACATTCTCTGCAAATAACGTATCAAAGGTTTTGCCCACTGTCCGTTCGGACATGGTAAATCCTTCCCGGATTGCATTGGTGCTGTCGCACATCAATGCCAGTACGCCCTTTTTGCCAAGTTCGGCAAAACGCTGCAGATCAATGGCATCACCAAAAACAGGGGTGTAGTCAATTTTAAAGTCACCTGTATGAACAATCGTACCAACCGGTGTGAAAATAGCAAAAGCTGCTGCATCAGCTATGCTGTGGTTAGTTCGGATAAATTCCACACGGAAATGGCCCATATTAATGGACTGACCGTACTTCACAACTTTTTTCTTGACTGCCTTTAAATTGGTATGCTCTTTCAGCTTATTCTCAATAATACCGATCGTAAGCTTTGTCCCGTAGACAGGAACATTGATATCGCGCAGTATATAGGGGAGAGCGCCGATATGATCTTCATGTCCATGGGTAATAAAAAAGCCCTTTACCTTTTCAATATTTTCCTTCAGATAGGTAACGTCCGGAATTACCAGATCAATACCGAGCATATCGTCACCCGGAAAACTCAGACCGCAGTCAATGACAATAATGCTGTCATCATACTCCAGTGCTGTAATATTCATGCCGATTGATTCCATACCACCTAAAGGAATAATACGCAACTTATGGTTTGTTTCTGATTTCAATTAGTTACCTCCGTGCTCTTGCCGTATTGCGGCGGATGATCTGAACATGGAGAAAACGGAAATAAAAACTGAATACTTCGTTCCTGACGCTGCACAAAGCCCCGCGTACAGCAATCACTTCCGAATAGTCATAACTGAATCGCCTGATTTCCTCATCCGATCAGTCTGCCCTGCTGTACTCCCTCAGACAGCAGGGCGGAACCAGAGAAGCATACCGGTAGTGTACTTCTCTAGCCTTCTATTGAAACATCGTCCATCAGATTCTGAAAAATATCCAGTACACCATTCAGTTCATCTTCATTTTCAACCATGACATAAACTGCTTCTGATTCACCCGGCATGGAGTCGTCTCTGAAGATATAGCACTCTGCATCGTCGCAATCTTCATCATACAGACTGTCATCTGCTGCCAGCAGATACTCCTTACCGTTGAATTTTGTTTTCTCTACTACATAAAGTTCCAGTTCCTCTCCATCCTCAGTAATGAGAGTAATACTGCTTTCCTGATTCATTTCTTCTCCTCAAATGACGCTTTGATTGACTGCATATCCAACCATGTCTGTAAAATCATTGCGGCAGCGATCTTGTCAATCACCGCTTTTCGGTTTTCCCTGCGAACTCCTGACTCCATCAGCACTCTTTCCGCTGATACTGTGGTCAGACGCTCATCCTGCAGTTCGACCTGCAGCCCGGTACGTTTTTCCAGCATGGCCTGAAACTCTCGTGTTGCCTGTACACGAGGGCCCTCTGTATTGTTCATATTCAGGGGATATCCAAGTACAATCTTCTCTACATTGTATTCCTCAATGATCTGCTCTATACGCGCAAGAGTTTTTCTCAGTTTATTCTCTTTCGGGCGCTCAATGGTTTCCAGGCCCTGTGCGGTAAATCCCAGAGGATCACTGATGGCAACTCCCACGGTTTTCGATCCATAATCCAGTCCCAGAACCCGCATCTTATCTCCTGTTGATCCGGTTTTCCAGATAATAATGCATCAGTTCTTCCAGAATTTCATCACGCTCCAGCTTCATGATCATGCTGCGTGCGCCTTTATGACTGGTAATATAGGTCGGATCACCGGACATGATGTAACCGACAATCTGACTCTGCGGATTGTATCCTTTTTCAATCATGGCATGGCAGACAGCATCCAGAACCTTTTCCACATTGTTTTCGCTTTCATCCTGTGACACTTTAAAATACTGTGTATCATTTACGTTACTCAAATTATCACTTCCTTTTTTTTATTCCGGGCAATACTCTCTTTTATTCTAATACATTTTGGAAGTTTCGGCAAGTAAAAGTAACAGAATCCATCGTATCCTGATATATCAATACTCTATGACAGTATTATCTGCTTTCCGTAACGATCATATTCTTCTCATTGACTCCACAGGCCACTGCGGTGTGAATCACATTGGGTTCACTGCATTTCAGCAGACATTTTACATATTCTTTTGTATGTCCCGCCCGCCAGATTTCTCCATCACAGGTAACTTCATCTTCTGTCAGCACTTCCACGGTCCTTCCCACGTACCAAGTGAGATATTCCTTCTGCATTTCTTCTGCAGCTTCCATCAGACGATGGCTGCGTTCGGTTTTCACCGGATCTGGTACCTGTCCGCTCATGGCATCTGCTTTGGTTCCCTTTCTCCGGGAATACTTAAATACATGCATTTCGGCAAAACTGACTTTTTTCACAAAGGCCAGAGTCTTTTCGAATTCTTCCTCTGTTTCCTGGGGAAAACCTGCAATTACATCTGTGGTAATAGCCGGATGCTCAAAATATCGACGGATCAGCTGACATTTGTTATAGTATTCCTCTGCCGTGTAATGTCTATTCATCCGTTTCAGTGTTTCATCGCATCCGCTCTGCAGGGAAAGGTGAAAATGCGGACAGAATTTGTCACATGCTGCCAGCGGCTCGATAAATTCTTCTGTGATAATATTGGGTTCCAGAGAGCCGAGACGGATTCTCCGGATTCCTTCGATTTTTGCCGCTTCCAGAATCAGTTCCTGCAGAAGTGTTTTTTTCTCCTCGTTCAGATCCCTGCCATAGGAGCTCAGATGAATGCCGGTCAGAACCACTTCTTTAAATCCCTGTCCGGCCAGTGTCCGGATTTCAGAGAGAACAGACTCCATACTGCGGCTTCTTGCCCTTCCCCTTGCATAGGGGATCAGACAGTAACTGCAGAACTGATTGCAGCCGTCCTGAATTTTCAGAAATGCTCTTGTACGGTCTTCCGTGGTGGTCAGAAACATTTCTTCATAGGCTTTTTCATGTTTCAGATCATCAACCGCCTCCTGAACCTGATGATTTTTCTCGTATTCTTCCAGAAGCTCATAAAGACGGCTTTTCTGATTGCTCCCGATAATCAGATCGGCAGATCCGTCTGCAAGAATCTGTTCTCTGGATGCCTGTGCATAACAGCCCACAGCGGCAATAACGGCATTTGGATTCTTCTTTCTGGCTTTGTGAAGCATCTGACGGGATTTCTGATCCGCAATATTGGTAACGGTACATGTATTTATAATATACACATCTGCTGTATCCTGAAACGATGTGATTTCATAGCCATGTTCTTTCAGCTGTGATTTCATAACTTCCGTTTCATAAGTATTTACCTTACAGCCCAATGTGTGGAACGCTGCTTTTTTCATTACAATCTCCTTTCCGCTTTACAGGAATTATGCTTGACATCGTGTCTTTATATTAGTAAAATCTAAAGTAATCAGATGCGTTTCGATGAGGCATCAATGCCTTATCCGCAATGCAAACTATTTTTAAAGGAGGACTTTCCTGTGAAAACCATCAATATCATGTTAAACTCAATCGATAAAGTAAAAGCTTTTGTTAATACCCTGACAAAGTTCGATTGTGATTTTGACCTTATCTCCGGAAGATACGTTATCGATGCAAAGTCTATCATGGGTATCTTCAGCCTGGATCTTTCCAAACCCATCGAGCTGAATATCCATGCAACAGAAAAGATTGATGAAATTCTGGAAGCATTAAAACCCTATACTGTTGAATAATCGATTGATCTGATTTCGTTTTCATAACAGTAATTATGCACATGTATCAAAAAGGCGGATGTCCTGTGAGGGCATCCGTCTTTTTTCTGATATTATGCTTCGCTTTCACACCATACGGTTTCAACCGTGTTGATTGCAGTTTCATACAATTCTTCGATTACACCATTCAGATTCTGTTCGGAACGCTTGATAATCTTCAGAT
>JALETI010000016.1 GCA_022781515.1 Lachnospiraceae bacterium | reverse complement strand
GACCGGAGATTTGCTTACAGCTTCCTTCAGATTCCACCTTACGATGGACACCCTTGCTGTTCGGCTATACATTTCCCACTACCCGGGCATGTTCGGGACTTACACCCGTTAGAGCGCGCCCATGGCGCGCAAACATAAAAGGGACACCCAAAAGCGGTGTCCCTTTTCATATACTCTATTCCATCTTCAGATATTTTCAGATGTTCCCGGATAACCGGAAAACGATTTTTTATTCTTTTACAGCATATAATGTGAAAATCGGTGTGGGATTATAAAAGATATCTTTTTTCTTATAAATCCGTTTTCCGACCCCTGTATCTACATTGATTTTTTCAATCCCGAGATTCAGCAATGTCTGTACATCCCAGGCGGGCCGTAAAAACCTGCTGATGGAGAGTTTTTCCTTGATCCGGTCATTTTCCTGCATCATTTCCAGTCCGATGGTATTATGGGCATGTTCCGTGGGCAGCTCATGAAAATCTGCTGTTTTTTCATTTCCATAATCTGCGTCGAAATTCAGGATGATTCCGCCTTTTTTCAAAACACGAAGCCATTCGCTGTAGGCCTGTTCCGGATGGGGAAGGGTCCAGGTGAGGTTTCTGCTGATGACCACATCAAAGGTTTCATCGGGAAAAGCCAGATTTTCTGCATCCATAACCATAAAGTCCGCATCAATCTGATGATTTGCAGCCAGCTTTTTCGCCGATTCAATCATGGACGGTGTCAGATCAATTCCGGTCAGCCTGTGGCCCTGCTTTGCAAGAAGCAGGGAAAAGAAACCGCTTCCGGTTCCGACATCCAGAATGTCTAAACTCTTCCCCTGGGGAATGTATTTCCGAATTTCTGCCAGCCACAGATCTGATATTTCTCCATGCAGCTCCTTATGCTTCAGTTCCGCAAATCCTTCACTTCGTTTCGTCCAGTATGCAGTAATCCGATTCTTTAATTCGTTTTCCGGTGCATCATCCAGCAGCATGGTGGCATGTTCAGTCCGTATACTGCTCTGTTCATATGTTACTGGTTCCATAATAAAGTCCAACTCCTATTTTACTGCTTTAATCATAAATACCGGTGTGGATGCATAATTCATTTTTTCCACCGGTGAAAGCACACGATCCCAGACCTCTGTGTCCACTTCGATGGATTGGAATCCAAGACGGGACAGCACATCCACATCCCAGCCCGGACGGGTGACGGGACTTAAGGGCACCTGACGGGCGATTTCCTCCATGGTATCGATGTCTGTACAGGTATAGTGATCTTCCATCTGTGCCGCTTCCACCTTTCTGCGGTCTGCCTCATATTCTTCCCTTTTTGCAGCATCAAAAAGATGATTGTACCAGTTTGCATCAAAATTCAGCATCATTCCTCCTTTTTTCAGGACACGGTGCCATTCGCTGTAAGCCCGCTCCGGGTTTTCCAGATTCCAGGTTACATTTCTTGTTACAATTACATCAAAGGTTTCATCTGCAAATCGAAGATTCTGGGCATCCATCTGCATGAAGTCAATCTGAGGAGCAAGAATTCCTGCATTCTGTCTGGCCTGTTCCAGCATGCCGCTGGTGTAGTCAATGGCAGTCATGGAATAACCTTCTTCTGTGAGAATAATAGAGAAAAAACCGGGGCCGGTGCCGATATCCAGAATCTTTACTTCCTTTTTATTATCCTGCGGCAGATGCTTTCTGAATTCTGCAATCCACTGTCCTTTCTGCACACCCTGTAATTCTTCCTGATTTACTTCCGAATATCCCGGTGCACGATTTTCCCAGTAATTTTCAATCTGTTCCAGTAATGTTGTTCTCATCTTTGCTCCCCCATTCATCGGTGCATTTCATTATTTCTGATAATAGTTTAACAAATCGAAAATGTGCCCGCAACCCTCCCTGGGGGATAAAATCGAAAAGAAATTACATACTCACCGGAAACCACTGTAATTAACAAAATGCTCCCTCCTGCTGCAGAAAACCACTGCTGTACAGAAAGGAGCATATATGGCTGCAATATATTATGATGTTGGGGGCAAAAGCTTTTGCCCCCTTGATACCTGCGGATTTCTCCGCGTTTACGCTCTCGAAATCCTGAAAACATTCGAAATCCGCTCATTTTTCCAGGAAAAATGGCTACTTTCTCATGTTTTGCGGGTCCCAAAGTCATGCTTTTTCATGCAAGCATGAACAGCATGACCTTTTGCCCCTGGTATCAATTACTCTACTGTTACACTTTTTGCAAGGTTACGGGGTTTATCGACATCCAGGCCCTTTGCAACACTCACATAGTAGCCCATCAGCTGCAGCGGAATCACCGCCAGTGAAGAAGCAAAATGTTCATCGGTTCTGGGGATATAAACGTTGAAATCAACGGTATCCTCAATTTCATAGTGGCCATAACTGGTCAGTCCCATCAGATAGGCTCCGCGGCTCTTTACTTCAACCATATTGCTGATGGTCTTTTCATATAAACGGTTCTGTGTAAGAACACCGATGACCAGTGTACCGTTTTCAATCAGACTGATGGTTCCATGCTTTAATTCACCTGCTGCATATGCTTCACTATGAATATAGCTGATCTCTTTCATTTTCAGACTGCCTTCCATACAGATGGCGTAATCAATGCCGCGGCCAATGAAATAGATGTCAGATGCATTGGCAAATTTGGACGCAAACCACTGAATCCGCTCTTTGTCTTCCAGAATTCTGGAAATCTTTTCAGGCAGTTTCTGAAGTTCATCAATATATCTTCTGTAGTCTGCATCTTCTATATTGCCGCGAACATAGCCGAACTGTACCGCAAGCATATAAGAGGCAATCAGCTGAGAGCTGTACGCTTTTGTGGTTGCCACAGCAATTTCAGGACCCGCCAGGGTATAAAATACCATATCCGCTTCCCGGGCAATGGAAGAACCAACCACATTGACAATGGCCAGTGTACGGATTCCCTTTTCCTTCGCTTCACGCAATGCTGCAAGGGAATCTGCGGTTTCACCGGACTGGGAAATAACAACCACAAGACCGTTCTGATCCAGAATCGGATCACGATAACGGAATTCGCTGGCAAGTTCCACACGAACCGGAATTCTCACCAGATCTTCCAGTACATACTGGGCTGCAACCCCCACATGATAGGCAGAGCCACAGGCAACAATATAAATCTGAGAAATATCTCTGATGATTTCATCGGTCAGTCCCATGGAAGAAAGATCGATCACCGGATCCGTTTCTCCCTTCAGCATGGAAGAAAGGGTGTCTTTTACTGCCTTTGGCTGTTCATGAATTTCTTTCATCATGAAATGTTCAAAGCCGCCCTTTTCTGCCGCTTCCGTATCCCATTTGATTTCCACCAGTTCCTTCTGGATTTCATCACTGTCAATGTTGTAGAAGGTTGCTTTTCCGGGAGAAAGTCTTGCCATTTCCAGATTGCCGATATAATAAACGGAACGGGTGTATTTCAGAATGGCAGGAACATCGGATGCGACATAGGTGCAGTTATTCTCCATATCCACACCGATGATCATCGGACTGTCTTTTCTTGCCACAAAAATTTCACCGGGATAATCCTTAAACATAACTGCAAGTGCATAGGAGCCGCGGACACGTACCATGGTTTTTGCCAGAGCATCGGTGGGACCCATTTTATATTTTTTATAATAATAATCAACGGTTTTGATTGCAACTTCGGTGTCGGTATCACTGTAAAATGCATATCCGTGACGGATCAGCTTCTCTTTCAGTTCAACATAATTCTCGATAATACCATTATGCACACCAACCACATTGCCATCCTCTGACACATGGGGATGGGCATTGTTTTCACTGGGTTCCCCATGGGTAGCCCAACGTGTATGACCAATGCCTGTCGTACCGATTACACTGGCACCGTCATTGGTTTTTTCAGCCAGGAGTTTCAGTCGGCCCTTGGCCTTCACAATGGTTGGTGCCTGATCACCGTCTCTGACTGCAATACCTGCAGAGTCATAACCTCTGTATTCCAGTTTGGAAAGCCCATCCAGCAGAATAGGCGCTGCATTTGTATGTTCACTTGTAAAACCAACTATTCCACACATATTCTATATCCTTTCACGCAAAAACGAAAAATCCGAATGCATCGGAATGATTTATCTTTCTATAGTCATGTACATTAGTATAAATTGTTTGGGAGAATATTACAAGTTCTTTTCATCGTCCTGTCAGAATCCTCTCTCCAAATTATTCTGCTTTTTTCTTTTTATTTTGAACTCTTTGCATAAAATTTTTCGTTTTCTGCGGTTTCCTTTCCATTTATTATATTGCACGGTACCACTTTTCAGAAGTTTATTTACAGCTTTCACCGTTTATTTTTACAGGAATTTGAGATTTCCAATTGAGAAAGAACACAGGATGCGATATGATACAGACAGATGAAGGGGGAAATACTCATGAAAATGAACGGAATTATGATCCT
>JALETI010000015.1 GCA_022781515.1 Lachnospiraceae bacterium | reverse complement strand
ATCATGAATCCGCACAACCCGCTTTGCCTCCAGAGCAATGGAGCTGTCATGGGTAATCATCACGATGGTGTTTCCCTCGCTGTTGATTTCTTTCAGAAAGTTCAGCACCTCGCGGCTGGTTTTGGAATCCAGAGCTCCCGTCGGTTCATCCGCCAGAATCAGAGACGGGTTGCCCGCCAGCGCACGCGCGATGGAGACTCTCTGCTGCTGACCGCCGGAGAGCTGTTTCGGAAGATTTTTCCATTTATCTGCCAGACCGACTCGTTCCAGAGAGCGCATGGCACGCTCTCTCCGTTCCTCCTTGGGTACTTTGGCATAAAGCAGAGGCAGTTCCACATTTTCCAGCAGATTAGACTTCGGCAGCAGATTATACTGCTGGAAAATGAAGCCGATCATACGGTTTCGGATATCCGCCAGCTGATCCTCGCTCATCTCATCCACATCTTCCCCGCCCAGCAGATATTTGCCGGAAGTGGGGACATCCAGTGCTCCGATGATATTCATCAGTGTAGACTTGCCGCTGCCGGATTTGCCGACCACTGCGACAAATTCTCCCCTGTATATGGTCAGATTAATGCCGTCGTTGGCATGTACCTCTTCGCTTCCCATCTGATAGATTTTATAAATATCCTTCAATTCAATCAATTTTTCATCGGTCATTGTGGTCTGCCTCCGCCCTGATTTCCACGGTTGCCTCCCTGGCTGCCGCCGGGTCCTCCGCCGCTGCCGCCGGGCATCACGCCGCCCATTCCGCCAGGCATACCGCCCTGCGGAAACGTAGCTGTTGTCCTGGACGACGCATCGATATATACCTCATCTCCCTCTGACAGACCGCTGAGAATCTCTACATAATCTTCACTGGTAATTCCTGTTTCCACTTCCACGGAACGGAATCCTGCCGGAACATTTCCCTGCGGTTCCGTAACCGTATCATCTTTGACATAGACACGGTTGCCGCGTCTGAGTGCATCCACCGGTATCATCAGTGTATCCTCTGATTCCTTGAGCGTGATCACTCCATCCACGTTCATACCCGGAAGCAGCTCTCCGACCTCATCCAGCGTCACCGTCACCGGATAATTGGTGACTCCGTTGGACTGGGAGCTTTCCAGACTGACGTTGGTCACGGTTCCCGTAAACGTCTTTCCTTCCACAGCATCGGCGGTCACCGTTACCTTCTGCCCGACCTCAACCTTGCGCACATCCAGTTCATCCACCGACATCTCAAAGGTCATCTGCGACAAATCATAGATCACTGCCATGGTTGTTGCACCACTGGACGAACTCCGGCTGATATTGTCCCCTGCCTTTGTGGACTTCGTGATCACCTGCCCGGAGATCGGAGCCGTGATCGTATAATCCTCATAGCTGTCCTGTGTGCTGTCCAGCTTGCTCTGTGCTGACTCCACCTTTTCCTGAGCAGAATCCATGGCATCCTTATAATCCAGAATGATCTCCTCCGCGTCCTTGCTGTCCATCCGGAAGATCGGCGTGCCGTCTGTAACAAAATCCCCTTCATGCACGAGAAGCGCCTCTACCTTTACACTGCCGGAAAGATCCGCTTTCATCACCGTATCTGTCATGGGCTCAAAAGCCCCCTCCGCACTGCATGCAAAATCTCCGATCGTTACCGTTGCCGTATGGCTCGTGGTCAGACCGCCCGGATTGGCAACCTCTATGGTCACATAGCGCACCATACGTCCGCCGTTTAAAACCTCATCCATATTGCTCACGGCAGTGACAACCCCGCCAAGCTGCTCTTCCGTATCCGCAAGCATCAGTTCTGCCTGACTGCCCACACCGATCAGCTGTGCCTCACCGCTCAGAAACGGAACTCTGATTTTCATCGTCTGGTCATTATAAATCGACGCAAGCTCCGTATTGCTGCTTACCTTATCTCCCGCTTCGATCTTCAGCTCCTGAATGAAGCCCGTACGGTTTGCCTTATACGTATTGCCGCTGTAATCACTCAGTGCTTCTTCATAATCTTTCACTGCCCGCTCATAACTGTTCTGGGCACGCTCCAGAGAGTTGACTGCCGATTCCAGTTCCGATTCCATGGAGGAAACGTCAATCTGGTACAGTACCTGTCCTTTGGTCACCTGATCACCTTCCTCAAAATCTGCCGCCACAACCTCTCCTTCAACCAGTGAGGTAATACTGTATGTATCCTTCGGAGAAATCACTCCGGACGAAGTCAGCTCCGAGGTCAGAGTTCCTTTCGTCACCACCGCGGTTCGCTGTGTTTCCCCAGCGGCTGAAGCTGCCCCTGCGCTTTGGAAATGATGCCTCCAGAATACGATCCCACCTGTCAGAACAAGCAGGAGCAGTGCTGTGCGGATCAAGGTCTTTTTGCCTGCCTGAAACTTCTTTTTCCACATGCCATCAGTCCTCCACATAATCCACGATCTTATAGGTCGCCTCATCGTTGGAATTTACCGTTTTCTCACAGATCAGAGTCACGGTATCACCCACGCACAGAGATCCGTAAATGGAAAAGGCAAACTGCATTTCTGAGCTCTCCAGTTTATATTCCTCACTGTCATCCTCCAGAGTAATCGACGTTGGAGTCATGACATCCGCAGAGCTGTAATAGATATTCTCAATGGTTCCCCGTATTGCGCAGCGTCCGGTCTGTACATCCTCATCCGCAACGTATGCCCACACCGTCTTTGCAGCTGTATTATAATAGATTACCACATAATTTCCGGAAATCTCACGCTTCAGAGACTCATAGCTGGATGCTTCTCCGTTGATGAAAATGCTCGCCTGCTGAACATTGAACGGCACATAGTCGCCCAGCTGTCTGCCCTTCGGAATCACCTTCGGACCGCTCACATTGTTATCTGCAAGTCCCATGGGATTGATTTCCCCGTCCGAATTCACTTCACAGCCAAGAACGGTTCCATACACTTTGCCACCGGATTTCATCTCTGTTTTCAGAAGATTATAAAACAGATTGACACAATCCGTGCGGTTCAGGATCTCCGTCGGCTGCCGATCCAGTTCTTCATTCAGCTCCAGTTCATAAAAACAGGCCATGCGCCCGCCGGACACATCTGCTCCGAAATCCTCATCCGTATATCCAAGCAGTGTCATGATTCCGCGAACCGCTTCTTTCAGTGTCACCGGCTGCTCGGGTTTAAAATTGCCGCCCAGATACCCGGACATCCAGTTCTGCTCCGCGGCGATCCGTATCCCTGCCGCATATTCACTGGTGGCCGGAACATCCGCATACACGGACACTTTGCTCACTGTAGGGAGATAATCCCGGTAAGCGGATGCCTTCACCAGCATCTGTGCATATTCCGCCCGGGTCACCGGTTCCTCCATATTAGTACTGACATTGCTCATAATTCCGGCAATTCCCACTACTTTTCTGCGATAATCCTGATTATTATCTGCTGCCAGGACCATAAGCGGTTCCGCGGCAGTCACTGCAATGACGGTTCCACACGCTGCCATCACAGCAGGCATCGTGATCCTTCCTGATATCATATTGTCCCTCCACATCCGATTTTTCATATTTCATTTTTAATCTAACAGAAGTTTGTGTTCAGGATGTGAAAAAAATGTGAAAAGGGATTGTGCAAAAGAAGGTCACTTCTTCCGCGCAATCCCTTTCCATATGTCTTCACCGCTCTCGCCCGGCGGCTACAATTGCGTCAATAACATCTACATATTCTGCACAGAACTCGCCGTACAGCGGGCTGACCGCTTCCTGAAAGCGGATTTTTTCCTCCGGTGTCAGTTCCACGACCTCACAGCCCTTTGTCTTCACACGTTCCTCCGATTTCTTCGACCGCTCCGACCAGAGACGGCGCTCATAGCGTGCCGATTCTTCCGCGCATTGTCGGATAGTCTTCTGATCCTCCGGAGTCAGCTTCTCCCAGGTAAACTTGGATACCAGCTGAAGCTCCGGCACACGGGCATGCTCATCCACGGTGTAATATTTTGCCACCTCGTAATGCGCCATGGAATCATAGGATGGCCAGTTGTTTTCCGCGCCGTCAATGCGGCCGGTCTGCAGCGCCGAATACACCTGATCATATGCCATCGGAACTGCAGTTCCTCCCAGAAACTCAACCATGCGTCCCATCAGTTCCGATTCCTGTACGCGAATCCGCATGCCCCGGATATCCTCCGGCTTTCGAATCGGCTTCACAGAATTGTAAAAGCTGCGGGCACCTGCATCGTACCAGGACAGCGCCACCAGATTGGAACCCTCAAAGGAGTTCAAAAAATCTTTTCCGATATTTCCTTCCAGCACACTCCACATATGCTCCGCTCCGGTATACAGATACGGCATCTGAAGTACATTCAGCTTCGGCACAATCTCGGAAAGCGGCGACAGGGAAACCCGCGCGAAATCCACCCCGCCGAACTGCATCTGCTCCAAAATGGATGTCTCATCCCCCAGCACACCGTCTGCATTGACCTGTATCTGAATCCTGCCTCCGGTTTTCTCCTTCACCAGCTCTGCGAAACGATACGCCCCCAGAGTTGTCGGATAATCCTCCGCCTGATTTTCCGCATAGGTAAGCACATACTCCGGCACGATTTCATGGTCACTTCCGGCTCCAAAGCCTCTGCAGGCAGTCGCCAGAAATACCACGCCGAACAGGAATACAGAAAGTTTTTTTCTCACAGGATGCCCTCCTATTATGATAAAAACAGGCATCAACCGCAAAGTCAATGCCTGAATTCGTAATCAGATCTTATGCCAGTACAGCCGGCAGCCACAGGCTGATCGCCGGAACGAAGGTAATCAGCAGCAGTGCAATGATCATGCACAGATAGAATGGAAGGGTTGCCTTAACAACCTTCTCCATCGGAACCTTCGCTACCGCAGAACCGATAAACAGAACCGCACCTACCGGAGGAGTCAGAAGACCGATACCACAGTTCAGGATCACCATGATACCAAACTGAATCGGATCCAGACCAATGGAAGTCGCGATCGGCAGCAGGATCGGGGTTGCGATCAGGATGATCGGCGCCATATCCATGATACATCCGAGAACCAGAAGGATCAGGTTCAGGAGCAGAGCCAGCAGAATCGGGTTCGTGGTCAGACCGGTGATTGCATTTGCTGCCAGATCCGGTACATGAAGTCTGGTCAGGCAGTAACCGAAGATGCTGGACGTAGCGATCAGAATCATAACGATGGACAGCGTGTCAACGCAATCCTCAAGGGTTCTCCAAACGCCCTTCCAGTCCAGTCCCTTATAGATGAATACGCTGACAAGCAGGCTGTAGATAACAGCGATTGCTGCAGACTCAGTTGCGGTAAATACACCGCCTACAACGCCGAATACTACGATCAGGATCGCTGCCAGTGCCCAGAAGGATATGCTCAGCTGCTTAATCAGGTTCTTGATGCTGAACGGCTCACCCTTCGGGTAATTCCGTTTTGCAGAAATAATGTAGGAACCGATCATCAGGGAACCTGCAAGCAAAGCACCCGGAATATATCCGGCCAGGAACAGACTTCCTACGGAAATACCGCCCGCAGTGGTTGCATAAATAACCATATTATGGCTCGGCGGTACCAGAAGTCCCTCACAGGAGGAAGTAATGGTAACAGCCGTGGAGAAATCCGCGTCATATCCCTGGTCAACCATCATCGGAATCAGGATGGATCCCAGAGATGCGGTATCTGCAGATGCAGAACCGGAAATACCGCCAAAGAAATAAGATGCTACGATATTAACCATTGCCATGCCGCCGCGCATCCAGCCTACACAGGCATTTGCCAGTGCGATCAGCTTCTCGGAAATACCGCCGGAGCCCATCAGACATCCCATCGTAATAAAGAACGGAACTGCCATCAGGCTGAAAGAACTGATGCCTTTTACCATCTGCTGACAGATCGTGGTCAGCGGAAGTCCCTGGCTCATCAGACACAGCACAGAAGAAAGCGCTACTGCGTATGCGATCGGGAACCGTAAAAATACCATTACAAAAAAGCTTCCCAGTAATACAAGAATTGCCATGCTCTCCGGACTCATACTTACGCCTCCTCCTTCACATAGAATTTTTTCACATCGTTGTACAGTGCCTCAATTTCAAAAATCAGCATTGCGACACCGGCCAGAGGTACCGGGAAGTACATCCAGAAACGGGACAGCCACGGCATGCTGACATAACTTCCTTTTGCACCGATACCGGAAGCATAACTCCAGCCTACGGTAATCATGATCACTGCCAGAATCAGTACGGCTACGTCTGCCAGTACATCAAGCCCCATTACCAGTTTCTTCGGCAGATAACGATCCAGTGCCGTCATCCGGATATGCGCACCGCGGCGGATTGCAAGCGCTGCGGAAAGCACTGCCATATAGGACATACAGGTCAGAACTACCTCTTCACTCCATGCCGGATCCGGAATAAACGGAATATAACGTCCCGCAACAGACATGCTGGTGATCAGAATATCCACAACCAGCAGCACCTTGCAGATAAACATTGCTACTTTATATGTAATATCGTATGCAGGTTTAATCTTATCGATTGATTTGAAAATCTCTGGCATACCAGTGTATCCCCCTTTCAATAAAACCGTTTCCGTGTCTTAACACGCTCTTAATCTCTTTCTCACGGAAAAGGCACAGAGGCTTTCCCATCCCTCTGTGCCCTCTCACTGGAAGTATCATTACTTCATGTCTACAATCTTCTGATACAGATCCTTGTTATCAGCGGTAGAGGACTCGATAATATCCTTACAAGCTTCCTGCCACGGAGTAATATCATCAACTTCAACAACATTCACGCCGTCAGCCTTCAGCTCTTCCAGAACCTTGTTCTCAGCCTCTTCGGAGATCTTGCGGTTGAACTCAGAAGCGTATTTGCCGGCTTCCATCAGCACATCCTGCTGCTCCGGAGTCAGCTTGTCCCATGCCTCGTCGGTGATGATAACCTGAATTGCACCCAGGGTATGACCATCCAGAATCAGGTTCGGAGCAACCTCCGGGAATGCGTTGGACTTGTAGTTTGCGATCGGCTGCTCAGCACCGTCAACAACGCCGGTCTGCAGAGCGGAATACAGCTCGTTGAATGCTACAACAGTCGGAGAAGCGCCAAGACCTTCCACCATGCCGTTCATGATCGGGTCATTGGATACACGCAACTTCATGCCCTTCAGATCATCCAGGGTCTTCACTTCTTTAACAGTGAAGAAATGACGGAAGCCTTCCTCACCATAGAACAGACCGCGTACGCCTGCGCCGTTCTCCTGCGGCTCCATCAAGAACTCTTCTGCCAGATCGCTGGTAGCGAAGTTCCAGAAATGATTACGATTTACAAAGGTATATGGTACAGACAGCAGAGAAGATTTTGCTCCGCCGTAGCTGGTCAGTGCAAATGCGGAAATACGGGAAAGATCAATGGTACCGCCGCCGCCAAGCATGGTATCCAGAACGTCGTTCTCAGAACCAAGAACACCGCTTGCCTGCAGGTCAATCTTGATCGCACCGCCGGACAGTTCTTCTACTTTCTCCTTGAAAGCAGTATCGGTCTGACCAACGATGGTATCCAGCGGGTTAACCTCTGCCATAACCAGGGTGATCTCCGGTCCTACTGCTGCGCCTGCCTCAGCAGCTGCTGCAGTGGTCTCGCCTTCCTTCGCTGCCTCGGTTGCTGCCGGAGCTGCGGTAGTAGCAGCCGGTTCCGGGGACTTCAGTCCGCATCCGGACAGTGCGGTAACCACCATAGCTGCACATAAAGTAGTGCTCACAAGTTTCTTCTTCATGAAATACATCCTCCTCTTAATTATATTGTTTTGTATTTCAACGTTCCTCAACGTTATTTTTATTATACCGTAATTTTGTCCACTTGTGTATGGTAAATTTTTGTGAATCCTAGTAGTTTTTTAACATCCTTCCTGTGTCTGCCTGTCCTGAAATGTGCAATTTCTATATTCCGTAGGGCTCTTTCCCGTAATTCGTTTGAACACCTTGGCAAAATAGTTGGAATCCGCATACCCAACTGCCTTTCCGATCTCCTTGACATTGACCGTAGGCTGTTCCAGCATTTTCTTCGCCTCATTGACACGGTATCCGGTCAGATAAGCAGTAAAATTCTGGTTGAAGCACTGCTTGAACAGCTTGCTGAAATACGCCTCGGAATACCCCATGGTATGCGCCAGATCCTGCATGGAAATATCGGACCGATAGTGTTCTTGAATATACTGCATGATCAGCTGTGCTACCTGAATCAGCCGGACATCATTCTGTTCCATATCCTCCGGAACCGCCGGCACATGCCACCGGTCTTCTGAAGCAGTCCCGGCATCCGCCGCCGGTTTCTGTTCCCCTGACCGTCCGCCGCGCTCCTCCGTCAGACGCATCGCCTCCTCCATCACCAGCATCAGCTCCTGTTCATCATACGGCTTCAGCAGATAATCCAGCGCCCGGACCGTAATCGCCTTTTTTGCATACGCAAACTCATCAAAGGCAGTCAGGAAGATGATACAACAGTCTCTGTCCTTCTCCCGTATCTTCTCCGCTGCCTGGATTCCGTTGATTCCCGGCATCTCAATATCCAGAACAGCGATCTGAATCTTCTCCCTCTCGTAAATTTCAAGGGCTTCCCGCCCATTCTCTGCCTGAAAGATATCACAGCGGTCTCCCAGATTTTTCAGCAGTGTCTTGACAAGAACTGCGCGCTCTATCATCTCATCATCTGCAATCAGTAAACGAAACATCGTATGTTACCCCCATTTTTCTCTTATATCTTGTGTGACTGATTCTGCGGTATCATCATCTGTATCGTCGTCGCACAGTCCTTGCGGCTGTAGATCCGGAAATCTCCGCCTTCGTACAGAATGTGAATCCGCTTGTATATATTGCCGAGACCGATTCCCACTTTTGATGTTCTTCGGTTCTTCAGTGCTTCCTCCAGTTCCAGACGCCGCTCCTCGCTCATCCCCAGCCCGGTATCCGTAACAGAAATCACCAGTTTCCCATCTTTCTGCCAGATACGCAGATGCAGCCGTCCCCCCTGTTCCTTCCTGGAGAGACCATGGATAATCGCGTTCTCAACCACCGGCTGAAGGCTGAATGACGGAATCTCCACCTTTCCGGGGTCCACATCCACCTGACTGTCATACCGGATCCGGTTTCCAAATCGCATTTTCTGAATAAAAATGTAATCCTCCGCCACCTTCAGCTCCTGACTCAGAAGGACCACCTGCTCCGTTGTCTTAAGTGTATAGCGGAACAGACTGCTCATGCTGGTGATCATCTTCTCTGTGGTCTGCGCCTCCTCCAGATTCGCCATACATCCGATCATATTCAGCGTATTGAACAGAAAATGAGGGTTGATCTGGCTCTTCAGAAGCTCCAGCCTGGCGGTATTCAGCTGCTTCTCCATGTCCATCCGCTCCAGTTCCTCCTTGTGAAGGAGTTCCGCCATCTCATTGTTTTTCTTCAGCGTATTGATGTAACCTTCCGTCGCATGCTTCATCTTATTGAATGCATGCACCAGTTCTCCCATCTCATCTTCATTGGGTACCGCAAGGTCTGTTCCGGAGAAGTCATTCTGAGCAACCCGCCGGGAATCAAGGGCAAGCTTGACCATGGGAGCCACCAGGGTATCGGCCAGCACTCTGGTAAAGGATGTGATCATAAACAGCAGCACGATGGAAAAAACCAGAATCCAGTACGGAATCTGACGAAAGACAGGCTCCTTCTCCTGATAGTTCCGGTTGCTCTCCTTCAGAGTCATCTGCACCAGCCTTCTGGCATAATCCTGCAGATACTCCTGCATGGAATATACCTTGTAAAGCTGCGCAATGTATCCCTGGCTCCGGACATCCATGCTGAGCACATCTTCCCGGAATCTGCTGTAATTCTCATAGCCGTTGCGTATATTCCAGGTTCTGGCATAACGCTCCCCCCCGATCCGCGCATAATCAAACGGAACGGATCTCAGACAGCGCTCTGACCGGACGCAGGCCAGTACATATTCATCCCGGTTTTCTACAGACCGGTTGCGGATATACTTCCCGAATGCCCGGATCTCCAGATCAATCGCCTCCTGCAGATCATGACATTTGGCATTGTCATCCAGAATCTCCCGGAATCCGCCCAGAGCGAACTCCATCACATGAATATTAAAAAAAACCGATACCCCCATTACCAACACCAGCGACAGCGTATAAACGCCAAGCTTCTGCTTCAGCGAGATCGAAAACCATAAACTCCGCAGCTTCTGAAAGATCCTCTTCATGTCGTATTCCTCTCTGCGTTTTTGTCTAACCGTTACTCCTATTTTACTATCTTTTGCGGCGCTTGTAAAACAAAAAGACGGCCTCTCCGCAGATTACAGAGAGACCGTCCGCCATATAAGCCATCAGTCCTTTATTTTCTTTATTACCACAAGGAAACACAGGGTCAGCAAAATGCCAAACGGAAGTGAAATCCATGCAGACTGTACAAATCCTGCCACCACATAGGTCACAAACGAAATTGCCGCAACCGTCAGCGCATACGGAAGCTGCGTGGATACATGATTCACATGGTCACACTGTCCGCCCGCAGATGCCATAATCGTCGTATCGGAGATTGGAGAACAATGATCGCCGCACACCGCACCTGCCATGCAGGCAGAGATGGAGATGATCATCAACTCAGCGTTGCTCTGACTGAATACCGCCACCACGATCGGAATCAGAATACCGAATGTACCCCAGCTGGTACCGGTCGCAAATGCCAGACCGCAGCCTACCAGGAAGATAATCGCCGGAAGCAGGTTCATCAATCCGCCTGCCACATGCTCCATCGCACCGGCCACATACTCCGCAGCCCCCAGGCTGTCTGTCATAGCCTTCAGCGTCCATGCAAAGGTCAGAATCATGATCGCCGGAACCATCGCCTTGAATCCTTCCGGAAGAGAAGACATACAATCCTGGAAGCTCAGCACTTTGCGCACCAGATAAAATACAACCGTGATCAGGAAGCCGAAGAAGCTGCCCAGAACCAGTCCCAGAGATGCATCGCTGTTGGAAAATGCCGTGACAAAGCTCTCGCCGCTGAAAAATCCGCCGGTGTAGATCATACCGATCACACAGCAGGAAATCAGCGCGATGATCGGAATCACCAGATCAATCACCTTACCGCTGCCCCTCACCTTATGCGCATTCTCCGCATTGGCATAAGGACGTCCCGCTGTCGTATAGATATCTCCGTTTTTCGCATTTTTTTCATGAACCGCCATCGGGCCATAATCCACATCCAGCATCGTCAGGCCGATCATCATCACAATCGTCAGCAGCGCATAGAAATTGTACGGAATCGCCTTGATAAACAGGGCCAGCCCATCCTCGCCCTCAACGAAACCGGTCACTGCTGCCGCCCAGGAAGAAATCGGAGCGATGATGCAGACCGGGGCCGCTGTCGCATCAATCAGATAGGACAGCTTTGCTCTGGAAATCTGATGCTTGTCCGTAACCGGACGCATCACGCTTCCCACCGTAAGACAGTTGAAATAGTCATCCACAAAGATCAGTACGCCAAGAGCCACGGTAGCCAGCTGCGCGCCGATACGGGTCTTGATATGCTCTCCCGCCCAGCGTCCGAATGCGGCGGAACCGCCCGCTTTATTCATCAGTGCCACCATGGAGCCAAGAATAACCAGGAAGATCAGAATGCCGACATTCCAGCCGTCGGACAACACAGTGATCATTCCATCCTGAAAAATATGAAGGATCGTGCCTTCAAATGTAAAACCCGAATAGAACAGGCCTCCTACGAGAATTCCCACAAACAGGGAACTGTACACTTCTTTGGTAATCAAAGCAAGCGCAATCGCCACAAGCGGGGGAACCAGTGCCCAGAATGTGGCATACAGAGCGGGCTGAGCCGCCATTTCCAATGTTTCCATACCCAATACCTCTTTCTCATTTGTTACTACATCTTCTACCATACCGAGCATCAATTGTCAAGGCAAGTGTCTGTTTTCGTATAGATTTCACGGCAAAAAACTGTATACAACCGCCACAAAGATCGTTGGAAGCATGTTTGCCACGCGAATCCGCTTGCCCCACACCAGATTCAGCCCCACGCAGAATATCAGAATGGATCCGGTCAGGGACAGGTTCCAGAGTGCCTCCTCCGTCAAAAACGGCTCCACCAGTCTGGCCAGCATTGTCACGCTTCCCTGAAACAGACCGACCGGAATAGCCGAGAAGACACATCCTTTTCCCATCGATGCCGTCATCACCAGAATGATGATCAGGTCCAGCACCGCTTTGGCAGCCAGAGTCGAATAATCTCCATAGATTCCGTCCTGAATCGAACCGACCACAGCCATGGCGCCGATACAGACAGTCAGAGATGCCGTAACAAAACCATCCACAAAGCCGGCATCCCCTTCACTTCCTGTCTTCCGCTTCAGCCACTCCCCAAAGTCTTCCATTTTCTGTTCTATATTCATCCACTCACCCAGAATGGAACCGACCGCAAAGCTTGCGATCACCATCATCGTGCCGCTGCTGGCAAGCTTTCTGCCTTCCACCGTAAGCATCTTCTCCATGGTTCCTGCAATTCCCAGAAACAGAACACAGATTCCATTGGCACTCATCAGAATCTCCTGATACCGTTTGTCCATCTTCTTGCCGAACAGCAGACCTCCCAGTCCTCCGACCGCAATTCCTGCCATATTCAGCAGTGTACCAAAACCTGCCATGTCACTTTCGCCTCATCTTCCCTCTGCTTATTCCGGACTCATGTCACTCTCCAGAGCCTTCAGTTCCTTCAGAATACCGATTACGATCACGGTGGAAAGCACAAATGTCAGCATGTCTGCCACCGGCTGCGCGATCTGCAGTCCCGTCAGGCCAAACATTCCCGGGAACACCAGAAGCGCCGGGATCAGAAACAGTCCCTGCCGTCCCATCGCCACAATAGAGGCACGGAACCCATATCCGATGGACTGGGTCAGCATATTGACCATGATCACCCATGCCTGGAACGGCATGGTCAGAAGCTGAAGCCGTAGTGCCAGTGTACCGATCTCAATCACCGTAAGATCCTCACGCCGGAACGCGGTGATAATCGGGCGGCTGAATAGAAATGCAGCAATCCCGAAGACCGTCAGCATCGTCACCGCCACCCTGACGCAGAACCAGTATGCTTTCAGAACACGGTCATACCGCCTTGCACCGAAGTTGAAGCCGCAAACCGGCTGGAAGCCCTGGCCGAAGCCAATCAGACTTGAGTTGATAAACATCATAAACCGGGTCACAATCGACATCGCCGCAATGGCCGCATCCCCGTAAGGCCCGGCAGCAAAATTCAGCACCACTGCCGCAACACTTGCCAGTCCCTGACGGCAGAACGAAGGAAGCCCCGCATGCAGGATCCGTCCGTAGGTGATCAGCTTCGGGCGAAATCTGGAAATCTGGATTTTAATACAGTCTTCATGCGAATTGCACTGATAAAGCAGGATTCCAAAGCTGATCATCTGACTGACCATGGTAGCAATCGCCGCCCCGGAGATCCCCATGTCAAAAGCAAAAATCAGAACCGGATCCAGAATCATATTCAGCACACCGCCTGTCGTAATGCCGATCATCGCAAACATGGCGCTTCCCTGAGCGCGCAGAATATTGTTCATTACAAAAGAGGTCAGCATAAACGGTGCCGCGATCAGAATATAGCGGGCATAATCCTGCGCATAAGGTGCAATGGTCTCCGTTGCTCCCAGGAAAAAGACCATCGGTCTGGAAAAAATCGTGCCGAACACCGCAATCAGGATTCCGATGATCCCGGCGGTAAAAAAAGCTGTGGCGGCAAACAGGCTTGCCTGCTCCTCGTCCCGGTTTCCCAGCGCACGGGAGATGTGGTTTCCGCTTCCCATTCCCAAAGTAAATCCGATGGCCTGAATCATCGCCATTGCCGAGAACATGATCCCCACTGCGCCGGATGCGCTGGTGCCGATCTGACTGACAAAAAATGTATCCGCCATATTGTAAATGGAGGTCACCAGCATACTGATGATTGTCGGAACGGCCAGCTTCGGTATCAGCTGTTCCACCGGAGTGTCAATCATCTGATGATATTTTTCTTCTTTTGTCATGACTTTCGCCATTTTTCACCTCTCCTGTCTTCCGCCTTCCGCTTTCAGATTATGAAGCGTCCAGCTGTAATATATGGTAAACACCACGCCCTTGGCCATGCTGGTCAGCGTCAGTGCCCACCAGATTCCATCCAGTCCCAGAGAAGTTCCGCTAAGCAGGATTGCCAGCGGAATCCGGACAGCCGTAAACACAATCGTAATCGCAGAGCAGGCCATGGTTTTCCCCATTCCCTGCAGTGCACCTGCCGTCATCAGCTCCACGCACATGGGCATCTGTCCGTATCCCAGGATCGTCAGATAACGGATCCCCGCAGGAAGCACCTCCGGCTCCTGAATAAAGATCTGGAAAATCGGTCTGCCCCCAAAGACCAGAATCATGGATGTCACCGTTCCCCATGCCACGATCATTGTTAGCGCCGCCCGGTAGCCTTTTTTCATCCGTTCATAGAATTTCGCACCGAAATTCTGTCCGGTAAAAGCATTCATGGCAGAGCCCAGGCCTTCCGCCGCCATCCAGGAAATGCACTCCACCTGACCGCCGACACGCTGTACGGCAACCGCCGAATCGCCCCAGGATGCCACCATGCGGGTCAGAACCATGGAAATACCGGAATACAGCATGCTCTGCAGCGCAGACGGTACTCCAAGACGGAAAATCACACGGATATAGGCAAAAGAAGTCTTCCGGAACAGATGGAGCTTGCGAAACAAAATCGGATCTCCGGATGCCCGCACAAGCATCACCAGGGTTACGATCAGCTGCGCAATGACCGTCGCAGTCGCCGCTCCCACTGCCTCCATCCGCGGAAACGGTCCGATTCCAAAGATCAGAATCGGATCCAGAATCATATTGATCACCAAACCGGTGCTGTTCGCCAGAAACGGAGTCCGGCTGTCACCGATCGCCGTAAACAGTCCGGTCAGTGTCTGATTCAAAAATGAAAAGATAATCAGACCACCCGCAATTCTGAGATAATGTTCCGCATCCGACAATACCCTGGGGCTGGACAGACCGAAAAAGCCGATCATCGGACCGGTAAACAGATTCGATAGCAGTGCAAACAGAAGCGCCAGAAAAATCGTCAGCTGAATTGCTCCGCGCCCGTACTCGGCTGCTTCCTCCGGACTTCCCTCTCCCAGACTGTGGGCCACCTTGACCTGGCCGCCCATGCGCGCCAGCGTCACAATGCCGCCGGACAGCCAGGTATACATGCCTGCTGCTCCTACAGCAGTCACTGCCTGGCTGCCAATCCGGCCAATCCACGCCATATCTGTCAGATTGTACGCTGTCTGCACCATGGAGGTTGCCATAATCGGCACCGCCAGCCCGGTCAGCGCCGGCAGAATCCGTCCATGAAGCAGATCAATGTTTCGTTTCTTATCTGCCATATTTTCCACTCCCGCAATCACAGTTCTGTCTCAATTTCTATCAAGTACAAAAAGGATGCTGTGACCTTCATCACACCATCCTCTGTGATTTCTTAATTGTTTATTGCTTATTGCTCAGATACTCATGAATCCCCTTCGCACCGTGCTTGCCTGCCTCCATAGCCAGGATTACGGTGGCTGCACCGGTCACCGCATCACCGCCTGCAAACACACCCTCTCTGGAGGTCTGTCCATTAGCTGGCTCTGCCACGATACATTTTCTCTTGTTGATCTCCAGACCCTCAGTGGTGGAGGAAATCAGCGGATTCGGAGAAGTACCCAGAGACATGATCACGGTATCCACATCCATGGTATAGTCAGAGCCTTCGATCTCAACCGGTCTTCTTCTGCCGGAAGCATCCGGCTCACCCAGCTCCATCTTGCGTACTACAATGCCCTTCACCCAGTCGTTCTCGTCGGTCAGAATCTCAACCGGATTGGTCAGCAGGTTAAAGATCACGCCCTCTTCCTTCGCATGGTGTACTTCTTCCACACGGGCAGGAAGCTCCGCCTCACTTCTGCGGTATACGATATGCACCTCAGCGCCCAGGCGCAGTGCGGTTCTCGCAGCATCCATGGCCACGTTGCCGCCGCCTACAACTGCCACCTTCTTACCGGCTACGATCGGGGTATCATAATCCTCGCGGAATGCTTTCATCAGGTTGTTGCGGGTCAGGTACTCATTGGCAGAGAACACGCCGTTGGCAATCTCACCCGGGATACCCATGAACTTCGGAAGACCCGCACCGGAACCGATGAAGACAGGCTCAAAACCTTCCTCATCCATCAGCTCGTCGATGGTAACGGACTTGCCGATGATCACATCAGTCTCAATCTTCACGCCCAGCTTCTTCACGTTCTCGATCTCCGGACGAACCACGCGCTCCTTCGGCAGACGGAACTCCGGAATACCGTAGGTCAGTACACCGCCCGGCTCATGAAGTGCCTCGAAAATGGTCACATCATAGCCCAGCTTTGCCAGATCGCCTGCACAGGTCAATCCTGCAGGACCGGAGCCGACAACAGCAACCTTTCTTCCGTTCTTTTCTTCCGCAGCCTTCGGAACGAAGCCGTTCTCTCTGGACCAGTCTGCCACGAAACGCTCCAGCTTACCGATGGAGATCGGTTCGCCCTTGATGCCGCGGATACACTGGCCTTCGCACTGGCTCTCCTGCGGGCATACACGGCCGCAGACTGCCGGAAGTGCAGATGATTCTGCAATTACATTGGCAGCCGCTTCGAAATTACCAGCCTCTACCTCTTTGATGAATCCCGGAATGTTGATGGAAACCGGACAGCCGCCCATGCATTTTGCGTTGTTCTTACATTTCAGGCATCTGGAAGCTTCTTCCATTGCCTCTTCTTTATTGTAACCGTAGCAAACCTCTTCAAAATTGGTTGCACGAACCTTCGGATCCTGCTCTCTTACAGGTACTTTCTTTAATACGTCCATTTTCTTGTCCTCCGCTCTCCCGAATTAATCGTTGCAGTTGCCGCAGCCGCCATGATGGCTCTCGCCTTCGATCGCTTTCAACATCGCGCGGCCTTCCTCGGTCTTGTACATCTGCTGTCTCTTCATGGCTTCATCAAAGTTCACCAGATGTCCATCAAACTCCGGTCCATCCACACATGCAAACTTCACCTCACCGCCAACGGTCAGACGACATGCCCCGCACATACCGGTACCGTCTACCATAATCGGGTTCATGCTGACAATCGTCGGAATCTCCAGCTCTTTCGTCAGCTTGCAGACAAATTTCATCATGATCATCGGTCCGATGGCTACACATACATCGTAATGATTGCCCTGTGCTACCAGATCCTTAATCACGTCCGTTACCATGCCTTTTCTTACATAGGAACCGTCATCGGTGGTAATGTACAGGTTGCCGGCCACTTCCTTCATCATATCTTCCAGAATCAGGAGTTCTTTGTTCTTAGCTCCGACAATCACGTCCACATCAATTCCGTGCTCCTTCATCCATTTTACCTGCGGATATACCGGAGCGGTACCGACGCCGCCTGCCACAAACAGATATCTGCGGCCCTTGACTTCCTCAAGATTCTCCTTGACAAACTCGGAAGGCTGCCCCAGCGGTCCTACGAAATCCTGGAACGCATCGCCCGCCTGCAGTCCGGACATTCTCTGGGTGGAAGCGCCCACGATCTGGAACACGATGGTTACTGTGCCTGCCTCACGGTCAAAATCACAGATAGTCAACGGAATGCGCTCGCCCTTCTCGTCCATCTTCACAATCACAAATTCTCCCGGCTGGCAGGACTTCGCAACACGCGGAGCTTCCACATCCATCAGGAAAATTTTCTCTGCCAGTTTCTCGGCTTTCAAAATCTTATACATTTCCCATCCTCCTGCTTTTGTATTGTTTCAATACATAAAATCTATCTATTATATTACCACCGACCTGCGCCGATTTCAATAGATTGTCTAAAAATTATTTAGGTATCCTTATTTTTTTTGTTATCTATTCCGCCTGTATGTGCGATACGTGTAGCAGAGATCAAAATACGTCTGTTCGTCGCTCTCCTCCGTCATCGTCCATTCCGGATCGCGATCCAGATTCGGGAACCAGGTGTCGGCTTCATATGCAAAATCAATATACGTCACATACGCCAGATCACAGTATGGCAAAAACTGCTCATAGACGCTGTCGCCGCCGATGATATAAATATCACCGGATTCATATGATTCCAGAAATTCCAGGACTTCCTCAAGACTGTGACAGACCACAGCTCCCTTGACCCGGCACTCCGGATCACGGGTCAAAACCACATTGGTTCTGCCGTAGAGCGGCTGCCCGCCCGGAAGACTCTTCAGTGTCTTTCTGCCCATCACAATCACTTTGCCCAGAGTGCGGTCACGGAACAGCTTCTGATCCTGCGGAATGTTCACCAGCTGCTGCCCCCGGCTGCCGATCGCCCAATGCTTGTCTACAGCTGCTATCAGATTCATCTAGTCCTCCTCCGCTGCGATAATCAGTTCCTCCGCGTACGGCAGAGACCGGATCCAGTCGCAGAACGTGTGCCACTCCTGAAGCTTGTGATTCTTTCGCGCATAATAAATATTGATCAGCGTTTCGTAATTCATCGTGCAGGTCCGCATCTGATTGTAGCTGGACGGAAGCAGCTGAATCATATCATACCAGTCTTCCTTGCTCTTCGTCTCCATATATTTCAGGCGAATCTGTTCCAACCGCTCCACCACCGTATCCATAAACAAAAGCGTATCCGGCGTCATGTGGTCATGGCTGAAATCTTCTATATCAAATGGTTTACTGTGAATCTTGTGCATAGTACTGGTGGAGTTTGCCACCGTTCCTACTTTATAGGTATCATACTCCTTCCACCAGTAAAGAGGAGCTGTAATATCCACCGACACGAAAATCTGCCGGATAAATTTGCGATGGTCACTTCCGGCCCTGCGCAGACGCTTTGCCAGATCCAGATCATGCTCACCCAGAACATAGCTGCCGTCTTCATCGTAGAAGCTGTCCATCCGGCCCCAGCTGTTCAACGGATTTCTCGCACCGCGCATGGCGTTCTCCAGGTTCATCACACAGGTTCTTTCTAATCGAATCATGGTTTTCCCTTTCTAAACTCGTTCATGAAAACTTTAGCCCCTATTGTAGCAAAAAAACACCGGCAGTGCAACCATGCAATTGCCGGTATCATAAATTTTTCAAGTATTTCTGCGCATATCTTCCCGCCTGTCGATATCCTCCAGCTCCAGCTCCTGCCCGATTTCCAGCCGGAATACGTCATCCGGAAAACATTTCATCACCTGTTTTCCTCCCACATCGCCGCAAAGTCCCATCAGCGCCGGTTCATACTTTCTGGCAAAGATCGCCGGATTGCCGTCGCGGCCATTCGCGCACACACAGGCCATGCCCTTTCCGCTTTCGTTCCAGCCGCAGACCAGCTCAGCAATCGTCTGCTTCCGCAGATACGGCTGATCACAGACCGCAAAGCAGACCGCATCCTCTCTTCCGTCCATCTGTCTCAGCGCCAGACTGATAGAATGGGAAATTCCCAGAACACTCTCCGTATTCTCCACCGCCTCATAGCCTTCCTTCTCCAACTGATTCAGAATCTCCGGATACTGGCTGACCACAAGCTTCCGGTAAAAGAATGCATCCGGCAGTTCTGCAATCTCATCCACAAGATGGCGATACAGCGGTTTTCCGCAAAAATCCGTCAGCAGCTTGTTGCCATGGAAACGAACGCTGTCTCCCGCTGCCAGCAAAACCAGTGCCACATTTCTATCCGCCATGCTGATCTCCTTTCTCTGATGGCTTCTCTACTTCCGTCCGTTTCTGTGTGTCAGAATTCCCTCCAGCACGCCTCCGCCAATGGAGGTCGCCTTATCCGAAACCGTATAGCAGTGACTCACCTCGCACCGCGGATCCACATCTCCGGACTTCATTCCTTTCGTCACCGGTACGCCGTCCTGCAGAAGTCCGCGCACCACACCGTCAATCTGTGCGTAAACAGGGACGTCCCCGGAATATCCGACCACTTGTCCGGCCCTGACCACATCCCCAATGCTTACACATCCACGGAAAATGCCGTCCGCCTCTGCCCGGATCAGGCGCTCGATTCCATAGCCTCCGATGATCCCCGGCACACCGGTATTCGGAATTGCACTGCCATTCCAGATGCACCGCCCCAGATGATGTCCGCGCTTGGTCTCCACCACGCAGTGGCAGTCCACCCCTGCGGTAAATCCCGGCCCCACACCGATCACGGTCTCTGCATCCGTGATCCGGGTGCCCAGATTGACCTTCGCAAGAATCGCATCCACCACCACCTCCGGTTTCCAGAGACCTGCGATCTTCGCCGCCTCATCTACAACAACAGCAATCTCTCCTGCCCGCATCGTCTCTTCCGCAGACTCCAGAGATTCACAGCGCCTTGCCGTCACATTCTCCACCGTCATCTCACCCAGATACACCGCCGGAGAAAAAGCCACCGTTCTGCGCACCGTAGTCGGTACGGCAATCTCCGTCATCATGACCGAAAAGCCGCAGCGATACAGCCGCAGCGCAATCCCGCTTGCAAGATCTCCTGCTCCTTTAATCAATACGTTCATCATGATCCGCTTTCTGCTCCTTGAAATATTTTTCAAATATCCTGGCAAGTTCCTGCTCCGCTTCCGCTTTAAATGCCAGATATCGATCCAGAAAGGCTTCTCCTTCCTGTGTCAGTTCCGTCTTGCCGCCCTTTCCGCCTCCGCGGCTTCCTTCCATCAGTGTGATACCCAGATCTTCCTCTGCTTTTTTCATCATCTTCCATGCCTTGGAATAGGCCATTCCCATTTCTTTGCATGCGGCGGCAAGCGAGCCCTGCTGCCGGACCAGTTCCATCAGCTCCGCCACTCCCGGACCAAAATTCCGTTCTTCATAATATACCCGGAGTCTCGCATGAAATTTCAGTTTTCTTTCCTCCTGATAGGAAGTAACGGCACAGAGCGGCTGAAGGGTAACCGGCAGCGCCGCAATCACCTGCTTTGCCAGCTCCAGATCTTCCGGACGATCAGCCTGATTCAGAATGATCCGGTAATATCGCCCGTCCAGCTGCTTCCGGCTGCCGCGCTCATCCATCAAAATCAGCGCCAGATCTTCCGGTTCCACCAGATCCTCCACACTGCGTCTGAGCCATGCCCCTTTGGTTCCGAAGCGGAAACAGGACTCGCCAAACGATTGACCGACGGCACTTAATCCCACGCAGGCGATCACGAGACCGGTCTGCGGAATCAGTACCGGCTCCTGTTCTCCCGGAACCTTCACCGGCCTGTGCTTCGCTCCGTCCGCCTCAATCAGTATCACATCAAACCGCTCCAGCAGCTGCTTCATGGCTTCCGGTTCTCCCAGTCCTTCCGGCATCACAAGCTTCCGGACCGGATTTCCGGATTCATCACAGGTTTCCTCCAGGGCACCTGCTGTAAGCATCCGCGCTTCATCGCCTTCCGCACCGCAGAGCTCCGATACATGACAAACCACTGCCACAGCGCCTTCTTCCGGATATTGAATATGGGTACTGGTGGTCACCAGGACGCGAAATCCTTGCCAGGCAAGTTCATATGCCAGATGGTACATGGAGGTTGTCTTGCCTCCGCCTCCCACAAATGACACGATCCGCGGCATCACAGATGGTTCCGGAAACCCCAGTGCCTCCAGCAGGCTGTCCTGCTTCTGAAGATCAGAAAATATCAGATCCTGTTTCCTCCATGCCCATGCCTGCTTCAACTGTGTCTTTCTCTGATGTTCCATTCTTCCATCTGCCTTTCCTTAGAAATACAGCAGCATGCGTTGCCGCACACTGCCATTTTTCTAAGCATAGCATATTTTTCTGTATATTACAAACAGAACATTAACCTAACAGATACGCATAATCCCGGCATACGGTCTCCATCACCCGGCACAGTCCTTCCGGAATCTCCGTGGTCTCCCCTGCTTTCCAGGTGAACAGATTGCCCAGATATCTTACCCGGCAGGATACGGTCTCACGATCCAGAACGGTAAAGCCCTGGTTTTTGCTGTTTTCCATGTCTGCCTCGGATGCGAACAGGGTAAACTTATCCAGATACGGAGCACTGTCGTACGGACAGAAGCTCTTGCAGTTGCCGCACTCATTGCACATATAATCCACATGGATGATCTGATGCTTTGCCATGCCCGGCACATGCACCGCGATATTGGCAAGGTTCGGACAAACCTCCGCACAGTTCTCACAGACTGCAGAACAGGACAGGCATCTGCCGGTCTCTGCTCTTCCCGGAAGCTGTTCCAGCAGACCGCCGCGGCGCGGATAGATTTCATCTGCGTCTGCCTTCAGCGGAACATCTGCTCCCACAGCATGACCGACAATCGCTTCGGCTGCTTTCTTCGCATCCCGGATGCCTTCCACCACCGTAGCCGGACCACCCAGACCGTCACCGATCACATAGACACCCTTTCGGCTGCTCTCCAGCGTTTCCGCATGGACCAGAGCCTTGCCTCTCTCGCTGACATTCAGACCGTTTGCCTCGTAGTAACCGGTCGGTACATGCTCGCCTACTGCCGCAATCACTGTATCTGCCGGAACCACAGTCAGCTCGCCGGTCGACTCCACGCCGCGTCTGCCGGAAGCATCCATCTCACCCAGACGCATCACTTCACAGATCAGCTGACCATTTTCCAGTTTCTTCGGTGCAAGCAGTTCCTTGAACTCTACACCATCCTCAACTGCCATCTCCAGTTCTTCCGCATCCGCCGGCATATAACGTCTCGTTCTGCGGTATACCAGATATACGTGCTCCACGCCCTCGGTACGCTTCGCCGCACGTGCCGTATCCATAGCGGTATTGCCGCCGCCGATGACCACGACATGTTTGCCGATGTTCAGCTTGCCGTCGTGCTTCTTGAAATCAGCAAGGAATTCCAGTGCATTGACCGGTTCACCTGCTTCCAGCTTCAAAACTCCGGGATCAGAAGCACCTGTCGCCAGAATCACAGCATCATACTGTTCAGACAGCTCACGGATGTTTTCCACACGGGTATTCAGCTTCACCTCCGCGCCGTATGCCGTGACAAGACGTGCATCGTTGTCAATGGCTGCCTTCGGAATACGGAATCCAGGAATCACGTTTCTCACAACGCCGCCCAGACTTCCCTGCTGTTCAAACAGAGTCACCTTTACACCGGCACGGCTTAAGAAAAATGCCGCTGCCATACCGGCCGGACCGCCGCCTACGATTGCCGCAGTTTTGCCGGTCGGTGTTTCCGGAGCCGGAAGTGCCTGCATCAGCGCATCAAATCCTCCTGTGGCTGCCACCAGCTTGCTCTGGCGGATATGTACCGGATCCTCGTAGAAATTGCGCGTACATTTGCCCATACAGTTGTGTGCACAGATCGTACCGGTGATGAACGGAAGCGGGTTCTTCTCTGTGATCACGCGAAGTGCTTCCTCATGCTGTCCTGCACCAACCAGCTTCAGATAAGCCGGTATATCCTGATGAATCGGGCATCCTTCCTCGCACGGAGCAACAAAACAATCGGTCAGCGGAACCTGCTTCTTCATCTTTCTGGACGGAAGCGGTTTCACCGGTTTCACATGATGGCGGTCGGTCCGCGCCTCCTCTGCCAGTGCGCGCACAGCTGCCGGATCAACACCTGCAAAAACAGCTCCGGCCTGTTCGGTTTCCTGACACAGCTGCTCCAGTCTCTGATATCCGCCTGGCTTCAGCAGTGTGGTTGCCACCGTTACCGGCCAAATCCCGGCAGACACGATCTTCTTCATATTAAATGCGTCCGCACCACCGGAGTAGGAAATCCGGAGTTTTCCTCCGAATTCTTCTGTCAGCTTCGCAGCCAAAGAAATAGAAAGCGGATACAGAGACTTGCCGGACATGTACATCTCTTCGCTTGGCAGCTCATTCTGCTTGACATCCACCGGGAACGTGTTGGTGATCTTCACACCAAACTCCAGTCCGCGCTCCTCACACAGAGCCATCAGTCGTTTTAACATCGGCACAGCATCCGCATACTGCAGATCGTCCTTAAAGTGGAAATCACCGAACGCCACATAATCGTATCCCATATCATCCATGGTTTTTCTCGCAAATTCGTATCCCAGCAGAGTCGGGTTGCACTTGATAAAGGTATTCAGCCCCTTCTCGGTAATCAGATACGTCGCAATTCGCTCAATCTCCTGCGGCGGGCAGCCGTGCAGGGTAGAAAGAGTCGCGGAATTGCAGATATGAGGCGTGATGGACTCCACATCCTCCCGTGTCAGATGCTCAAACAGATCCAGATGCTCCAGAAGATACTGTCTGCACTCGTTAAACTCTGCCGCGGCGGAAGCATCCATCATGGAATCGATGAAGCTATTGACTTTCTCGGACTTGATTCCTTCCAGATCATATCCCACGCTCATGTTGAACTGGAATCCGTCCATATCGCCCAAACCGAATTCCTTTGCCATCATCTTGAGCAGAAACCAGCCCTTGATGTACTCAGCCTGCGCCTGCGGAACATACAGCTCGGTAGACCACTCACAGTTGTAGCACTCATCATCCGCTTTGATACACGGCTTGTTCACCGGGAGATCCTCACCGTCGATGATCTGTACGGTCTTCAGTTCGAAGAAACGGCTTCCACCGTAATATGCGGCTGCCAGGTTCTGTGCCAGCTGCGTATGCGGGCCTGCTGCCGGTCCGACCGGAGTCTCCAGCTTTCTGCCGAAAATCTCACGATTATACTTTGCATTTGCCTTATAGGGACGATATACACCGAAAACGGATCCCTTTTCCTTATGTTCCTTCATAATCCACTGTACCATCTGCGCAAATGGCATTGGGGTCATTCTGTCACTCATAACTTCAACTCCCTTTCTTATATATATTATAAATCTGTTGCTTATCCGTTGATCGACTTTGCCAGCTCAGCTGCCGCCTGACGGCAGTCTGCCCAGACTTTTGCTTCATCCACCGTGGTCAGGATCCGGTCTTTCATCAGCACCTTGCCGTTTGCCACCGTAGTAACCACGTTTCTTCCCATCATGCCGAAGAGGATATGTCCGTTCACATTTCCTGCGTGCATTGGAGTCAGCGGGTCATAATCGGTCACGATCACATCCGCGGCTGCACCTTCCTTCAATACACCCAGCTGCTTTTTGAAGTAACGGTTCGCAATCTTCGCATTGTTGGCAAACAGCATCTCCGGAACCTCACTCCAGGCTGCATTGGCATCACAAAGGTGATGCTTGTGCAGTACATTGGCCACCTTGTAGGACTCCAGAATGTCATGCGTATATCCATCCGATCCCAGACCGGTCAGCACACCCGTGTGAAGAATCTCCATTGTAGGCGGGCATCCGCAGGCATTGCCCATATTGGATTCCGGATTGTGCACCACCATGGTATCCGTATCACGAAGCAGCTCCATCTCATGACGGTTGACATAGATGCAGTGCGCTGCCAGCGTCTTCTCGCCCAGAATGCCAAAATCATACAGACGGTCAATGATCCGCTTGCCGTGTGCTTTCAGACACTGATGCAGGTCCTCGATACCTTCCGCCACATGGATGTGATATCCGACGCCATCCGGCTTCTCTGCCGCGCAGCGTTCCATGGTCTCATCTGAGATGGTAAAGGAAGCATGCATTCCCATCATGCCTGCGATCATGTCGCTGTCATCAGCCTGCGCATGACGGATAAAATCCACGTTTTCTTTAATAGAAACTTTTGACTTCTCCATGCCGTCACGATCCGAGATTTCATAACAGAGACAGGAACGAACTCCAGTCTCTCTGGCTGCTTCTTCAATCTTAAATAAAGATCCCTCAATCGCGCCAAAACTGGCATGATGATCAAAAATTGTCGTCACACCATTCTTGATGCAGTCCACATAGGTAGCCATTGCACTGAGATACGTCTGCTCCAGCGTCAGATGACGGTCAATCGTCCACCACATGCCATCCAGAATATCCAGAAAGCCCTTCGGATTATAACCGTTGATCGAAAGACCTCTCGCAAACGCGCTGTAGATGTGCTCGTGTGCATTAATGAAAGCCGGCATGATCACTCCGCCCTTCGCATCAAGGAACTCTGCATCCGGATAGGCTTCCTGAATTTCTTTCAGAGTGCCGACCCGTTTAATCTCCGTTCCTTCCATTGCAACTGCTCCGTTCTCATAAAATGGATGTTCCGGGTCTCTGGTTACCATTCTTCCGTTTCCGATAATCATCATAAAAATACTCTCCTTTTTGTTCATATTTAACGACGGAACTCATTTATGATTACAGTCTAACACCTAAAATACACAATTGCAATAGCAAATTCAAAATATTTTGAGATTGCCTAAAAAATTTTTAGAAAAGGTATTGCATTTTCATTTTTTTGTGTTATGATTGAACTATCAAAAAAATTTTTAGGTACCTGGCCAGGGTTAAACTTAACAATTTTCTTTCGCGAAAGGACACATGCTTTATGAAAAATACCTTAGATTTCCTGATTCAGATTGCACATGGAGTTGCAAGCCAGTTTGGCACATCCTGTGAGGTGGTTATTCATGATCTGACCAAAGAAGACATCGAAAGTTCGATCGTCTATATCGAAAACGGACATGTCAGCAGCCGCAAAAAGGGGGACGGACCATCCGGAATCGTTCTGGAGACCCTGAACCGGGACAGCGCAAAACTTCAGGATGAACTCGCCTACTTAACCAGAACGGATGACGGAAGGATTTTAAAATCCAGCACCATGTACATCCGCGGTGACAGCGGCAAGATTGATTACATCTTTTCCTTAAACTACGATATCACCGGCCTGATCACAATGGACAGCGCGCTTCGTTCTCTGATTGAGACACCGAATGAGAATACGCAGAAGCCGAAGCGGATCACGCACAATGTCAATGATCTGCTGGATACATTGATTGAACAGTCTGTGGAACTGGTAGGCAAGCCGGTAGCTCTGATGAGCAAGGATGACAAGATTACTGCCATCCAGTATCTGAACAATGCAGGAGCATTCCTCATCACCAAATCCGGTGATAAGGTTTCCAGCTTCTTTGGTATTTCCAAGTTCACGCTTTACAGCTATATTGATGCCGGAAAGCAGAACCAGGATCCGGAAGCATAAGTTCCTTTTCACTATACTAATGTAAATGAAAACACATGTTTATTTCAGGAGGTTTTTCCAATGAAAGCAATTGAATGGGCAGTCAATACCATGCCAAAGACCGCTGACAGCCAGCTTCCGATTATGGCCGTCAGTGAGATTCAGAAAGCCAGAACATTTCATCAGAGCTTTCCGCAGTACACCACGACTCCACTTGCGAAATTAGACCAGATGGCTGATTTCCTTGGACTTGGTGAAGTTTATGTCAAGGATGAATCTTACCGTTTCGGTTTGAATGCCTTCAAAGTGCTGGGCGGTTCCTTCGCTATGGCACGCTATATTGCAAAAGAAACCGGCAAAGACGTTTCCGATCTTCCTTACAGTGTTCTCACTTCCGACGCACTTCGGGAAGAATTCGGTCAGGCAACGTTCTTCACCGCAACAGACGGCAACCACGGACGCGGTGTTGCATGGGCAGCCAACAAACTGAGACAGAAAGCAGTTGTACATATGCCGATCGGCACCACACAGACCCGTCTGGAAAACATCCGCAAGGAAGGTGCTCAGGTTGATATCACCGACATGAACTACGATGACTGTGTTCGTCTGGCTGCCAAAGAAGCTTCCGAGACTCCGCGCGGCGTAGTGGTACAGGATACCGCCTGGGACGGTTATGAAGAGATTCCGGCATGGATCATGCAGGGTTACGGAACCATGGCTTCCGAAGCATCCGAGCAGCTGAAGGCAAACGGTGTGGAGCGTCCGACTCACGTATTCGTACAGGCAGGTGTTGGCTCTCTCGCAGGCGCTGTAGTCGGCTACTTCACCAACCTGTATCCGGATAACCCGCCAACCTTCGTTGTGGTGGAAGCCGATGTTGCGGCATGCCTCTACAAAGGTGCCAAAGCCGGTGACGGAGCGATCCGCATTGTAGACGGCGATATGCAGACCATCATGGCAGGACTTGCATGCGGCGAGCCAAACACCATCTCCTGGGATATTCTGAAAAACCATGTCAGCACCTTTGTTTCCGCTCCGGACTGGGTTGCAGCTAAAGGTATGAGAATGCTCGCTGCTCCGATCAAGGGCGACCCACAGGTGACTTCCGGCGAGTCCGGCGCTGCTCCGTTCGGCGTACTGGCATGCATTATGATGATGGACGAGTACAAAGAGCTTCGTGATCAGTTAGGTCTGAACAGTGACTCCAAAGTACTGCTCTTCTCCACCGAAGGCGATACCGATCCGGAACGCTACAAAAACATCGTGTGGAATGGGCTTGAAAAATAACAACAAAAAACAGGGAGGATATTACAATGGATTTCAATGCAATCAAAGAAGCAGCAAAGAACTATGAAGCAGACATGACCCGTTTCTTACGTGATCTGGTAAAGATCCCGGGCGAGAGCTGCGGAGAAAAGGGACACATCGACCGTATCGCAGAAGAGATGAGAAAGCTGGATTTCACCAAGGTTGAGATCGACCCGATGGGCAACGTTCTGGGCTACATGGGAACCGGCGCTACTCTGATCGGTTTTGACGCTCACATCGACACCGTAGGGATCGGCAACATCAACAACTGGAACTTCGATCCGTATGATGGCTTCGAATCTGAGGAAGAGATCGGCGGCCGCGGAACTTCCGACCAGATGGGCGGTATCGTATCTGCTGTATACGGCGCAAAGATCATGAAAGACCTTGGTCTTCTGAACGACAGGTACACCGTACTGGTAACCGGTACCGTTCAGGAAGAAGACTGCGACGGTCTCTGCTGGCAGTACATCATCAACGAAGATAAGGTTCGTCCGGAGTTCGTTGTTTCCACCGAGCCGACCGACGGCGGAATCTATCGCGGACAGCGCGGACGTATGGAAATCCGTGTGGATGTAAAGGGTGTTTCCTGCCACGGTTCCGCTCCGGAGCGCGGTGACAACGCAATCTACAAGATGGCTGACATTCTGCAGGACATCCGTTCCCTGAATGAGAACGATGCTGATGATGATACCGAGATCAAGGGTCTGGTAAAGATGCTGGACGCAAAATACAATCCGGAATACGAAGAGGCAAATTTCCTTGGCCGCGGTACCGTAACCGTATCTGAGATCTTCTTTACCTCTCCGAGCCGCTGCGCGGTTGCAGACTCCTGCGCGGTTTCTCTGGACCGTCGTATGACCGCCGGTGAGACCTGGGAGAGCTGCCTGGATGAGATCCGCAACCTGCCGAACGTAAAGAAATACGGTGATGACGTAGTCGTTTCCATGTACAACTACGAGCGTCCGTCCTACACCGGCCTGGTTTACCCGATCGAGTGCTACTTCCCGACATGGGTAATTCCGAAGGACCACAAGGTAACCAAAGCTCTTGAGGAAGCTTACATGGGTCTGTACGGCGATCAGAGAATCGGCGTTGCTGAGAACATTGCAATGCGTCAGGCTCGCCCGCTGACTGATAAGTGGACCTTCTCCACCAACGGTGTTTCCATCATGGGGCGCAACGGCATCCCATGCATCGGCTTCGGACCGGGTGCTGAGGCTCAGGCTCATGCTCCGAACGAGAAGACCTGGAAGCAGGATCTGGTAACCTGTGCTGCCGTATACGCTGCACTGCCAACTATGTATACTAAATAAAAAAATATAAATAAAAATCGGAGGATTATAACAATGGATAAGACTTTACAGGGTTACATCGACAAATTAAACAAACTGAACTTTAAGGACATGTACAACGGCGACTTCTTCCTGACCTGGGAAAAGACCGACGACGAGCTGGAAGCTGTATGGACCATCGCTGACGCTCTGCGCTACATGAGAGAAAACAACATCTCCACCAAAGTATTTGAGAGCGGTCTCGGCATCTCCCTGTTCCGTGACAACTCCACCAGAACCCGTTTCTCCTTCGCTTCTGCCTGCAACCTGTTAGGTCTGGAAGTTCAGGATCTGGACGAAGGCAAATCTCAGGTAGCTCACGGTGAAACCGTTCGTGAAACCGCTAACATGATTTCCTTCATGGCTGACGTAATCGGTATCCGTGACGATATGTACATCGGCAAAGGCAATGCTTACATGCATGAAGTATCCGATTCCGTAAAACAGGGTAATGCAGACGGTATTCTGGAACAGCGTCCCACTCTGGTTAACCTGCAGTGCGATATCGACCATCCCACACAGGCAATGGCAGATGCGCTTCACCTGATCCATGAATTCGGCGGTGTTGAAAATCTGAAGGGCAAAAAGGTTGCCATGACATGGGCTTACTCTCCTTCTTACGGCAAACCTCTGTCTGTTCCCCAGGGTATCATCGGTCTGATGACACGTTTCGGTATGGATGTTGTACTGGCTCATCCTGAAGGATATGAAGTAATGCCTGAAGTAGAAGAAGTTGCTAAGGCAAATGCTGAAAAATCCGGCGGTTCCTTCACAAGAACCAACAGCATGGCTGAAGCATTCAAGGATGCTGACGTTGTATATCCTAAGAGCTGGGCTCCTTTCGCTGCAATGGAAAAACGTACCAACCTGTACGGTGAAGGCGATACCGAAGGTATCAAGGCTCTGGAAAAAGAACTTCTGGCTCAGAATGCTGAACACAAAGACTGGTGCTGTACAGAAGAACTGATGAAGACCACAAAGGATGGCAAAGCATTATACCTGCACTGTCTGCCCGCTGATATCAACGATGTAAGCTGCAAAGACGGTGAAGTAGAAGCATCCGTATTTGACCGTTATCGTACACCTCTTTACAAAGAAGCAAGCTACAAGCCTTACATCATCGCAGCTATGATCTTCTTAAGCAAATTCGAAAATCCTCAGGAAATCCTGAAGAAGCTGGAAGAAAGAGGCACAAACAGAATTTTTGAATAATTCTGCGAAATACCTTTTACTATAAGGAGCATATTATGGGAAAAAAACGTATCGTAATTGCATTGGGCGGCAATGCACTTGGGAAAACGCTTCCTGAACAGTATCTTGCTGTTCAGGAGACATCCAAAGCAATCGCTGACCTGATTGAAGATGGAAATGAAGTCATCATTTCCCATGGAAACGGACCTCAGGTTGGTATGATTAATAATGCAATGGCTGCTTATTCCAAAACCGATCCTTCTCATCCGGCCATCACACCCCTCTCTGTCTGTGTTGCCATGAGCCAGGCTTATATCGGATATGATCTTCAGAATGCACTGAAAGAAGAACTGTTGAACCGCGGCATTCATAAAAATGTAGCAACCGTTATCACACAGGTTCGTGTGGATGAAAACGATCCCGCTTTCCTGAATCCGACCAAACCCATCGGTCATTTTATGACCAAAGAAGAAGCGGACAAAGCTGTAGAATCCGGTATTCAGGTAATGGAAGATGCCGGCCGCGGCTACCGTCGTGTGGTTGCATCACCGAAGCCCGCTGAAATCATTGAGATTGACACCGTCAGAGATCTTTTAAATGCCGGTGAAATCGTAATTGCCAGCGGCGGAGGCGGAATCCCCGTTATCCGCAAGAACAATCACCTGAAAGGGGTGGGCGCAGTAATCGATAAAGACTTCGCAAGCTGCCTTCTTGCAAAGGAACTGAATGCCGATTTCCTCATCATCCTCACTGCTGTGGAAAAAGTTGCGCTCCGATTCGGAACCCCTGATGAAACCTGGCTGGATGCAATCAGCGTAGAAGAAGCAGAACAGTACATCAGCGAAGGTCATTTTGCACCCGGCTCCATGCTGCCCAAAGTTCAGGCCGGTGTAGAATTTGCCGCTTCCGCCCCCGGAAGAACCTCACTGATTACACTGCTCGAAAAAGCCAGAGATGGTGTAAACGGTAAAACCGGTACACGTATTATGAAATAGTCTCCTCCTCCATAATACCGGTTTTACCGAAACATAGTAACGGATCAGTTATATATCAGTTGTTTTCAGCAGCGCATTCGTAATTTTCACGGAAAATTACTCATTCGGCTAAACGCCGAATACCATTTCAGAGCTGTCCCGCTGCTTTCAAGCAAGCTTGACGCAGCTGTCCAGTTCTGAAATGATGCTCTGCTGAATAGTTTTAAATTTTCTTGCCAATTTCCTTTTACATAAGAATATAATATAAGGGGCATCCTGCATCGTCAGCCTTACTGCAGGGTGCCCCTTGTTCGTGTTTAAAACATTTTATTCTGCTTTTTCCGCTCCGCTGAACGACTTTCCGATTCTAATTCTACTTCTAATGAATCCGATCAGATTTCTTCTCCGTTGGATTCGATGACTTTCTTATACCAGTAGAAAGAGTCTTTTCTGCTTCTGGAGAAATCACCGGTTCCGTCATCATGGCGATCTACGTAGATAAAGCCATAGCGTTTTGCGTACTGGCCTGTTCCTGCGGATACAAGGTCAATGGGACCCCATGTGGTGAAGCCGATTAACGGTACGCCGTCTTCGATGGCTTCCTTCATGGCCTCGATATGGGGTTTGAAGTATGCAATTCTGTAATCATCGTGAATGGATCCGTCTTCTTCCACCTTGTCAAATGCACCGAAACCGTTTTCAACCACCATCAGAGGGGTCTTGGGGTAACGGTCATGGAGATAATTCAGTGTATAGCGTAATCCATCGGGATCGATCTGCCATCCCCAGTCAGATGCCTTCAGATAAGGGTTCTTTGCACTCTTGGACATGTTGCCTGCGATCATATCCGCATCGTCTGATACGGTTACGCAGCCGGACTGGTAGTAAGAGAATGTATACATATCCACGGTTCCTTCTTTCAGAATCTTCTTATCTTCTTCTGTGATAAAGGAAGTATCAATGTTGTGTTCCTTGAAATAACGGAAGATGAAATCCGGATATTCACCGCGAACCTGTACATCACCGCAGAAATTGTTCTTAATATTGTCTTCGTCCATGCATGCCAGAATATCCTTGGGATTGGGGGTCAGAGGATATACGGTTACGTGAGCGATCATATTGCCGATTACGAAATCGGGGTTGATTTCATGTCCGGCTTTTACAGTCAGGGCAGATGCAACAAACTGATTGTGCAGCGCTTCAAAAGTCTTCTGTTCATCAGACTTCAGGTCAGTCAGAAGAATTCTTTCGGTTGCATTGATATCTGCATCATCCATCAGACCCAGACCGTATAAATTGCCGATACCGCCTTCACCCATGCAGGGAATATTGATTTCGTTGAAGGTCAGCCAGTATTTAACCTTATCTTTGTAACGTTTAAAACATGTGGTTGCATACTTCACAAACAGATCAATGGTTTCTCTGGATAAGAAACCGTGATACTTGGTTACGATTGCCCAGGGGATTTCGTAATGGCAAAGGGTAACCAGCGGTTCAATACCGTATTTTGCACATTCATCAAATACGTTGTCATAGAACTGCAGACCTGCTTCATTGGGTTCTGCATCATCGCCGTTGGGGAAAATACGGCCCCAGTTAATGGAAAGACGGAAGCACTTGAAGCCCATTTCTGCAAATAATTTGATATCCTCTTTGTAGCGATGATAGAAATCAATTGCTTCATGGCTGGGATAAAATGCGTCGGGATCGGTTACGGGGAGAAATGTTCTGGGGGTGTTGACATCTCCTCCCAGCAGCATATCCGGTACAGACAGCCCCTTGCCATCTTCCAGATAAGCACCTTCGCACTGGTTGCCGGCTACTGCGCCGCCCCATAAAAAGTTCTTCGGAAAACTCATTTGTTTTACCTCTCTTCGTATAGTTTTTTCCAGTTCTTTCATTATCTGATAAAATATGGAAGGTGTCAATATGAATATTCTGCATATGGATTGTAAATAAAATCGAAAACCATTCCCGGTTGTTTGAAAGCTGTAAATATGGTAAATTAATTCTATCCGGTAACCATAAACTTTGAAATATCAGATTCCTATGGTATTTCGGAAAAACAAAATTTCGTACAGGAGAGATTAACTATGTACCGATCGAAACAATCACTCATCTTGAAGAAAACACTCATTTTTTTACTGACAATAGCGCTGCTATTGCCCCTCTGCCCTGCCACGGTCCTGGCTGATGGGAAAAACTCTGAAGTGACTGTCATAACAGACACCTATATCAATCCTCTCTATGAGGACGTCATAGATATTTCTGATCTGAATGAACCGTCTGACAATCCTGTCTCAACCTATAAAGCCTCCGAGTATTACACATCCATCGATGAAGCAGGCACATATGTGCGCTCCCAGATGAAACAGCGGTCAGAAACCATCGAAGTCGGACTACAGTCTGAGATAGCAGAAGAAGGTGCTGACAAAGACGAGGTTAAGGAGATCATTAAGAATCTTGCACGAAGCATTGTCAGCAAAGCCCTGACACATACCGGTGAACCCACAGAAGGGGATTATCTGCTTTGGCAGTACGGCGGATGGAAGTGCAATATCAGTTATAGCAACAGCGATAACATCTACTATATAACTTATACCTACACCATGACCTACTATACAACCGCAGAACAGGAAGCGGAATTGGATGCAGCCCTTGCTGATGTCATGAAACAGCTGGATCTGGATCACAAAACGGATTATGAAAAAATGAAAAGCATTTATGGCTACATCTGTGATAACGTTACATACGATCATGAACATCTGGAAGATGACAGCTATACATTAAAATATACGGCTTACGCTGCCCTGATCAATAAAACGGCCGTCTGCCAGGGATATGCTGTCCTGCTTTACCGGATGGCTCTGGAAGCCGGAATTGATGCCCGACTGATTGCAGGCAGAGCCAACAATAACAATCATGGATGGAATATTGCACAGATGGAGGGATACTATTACAATCTGGATGCGACATGGGATGCAGGTGAGACAACATATGACTATTTCCTGCGATCCAATGATAATTTCAAAGGTCATACACGCAATGAAGACTATGCAACGGATGAATTCAACCGCCAGTACCCCATGGGCACTGAAGATTACCAGCCATCCAATGAAGAACCTGTGGAAGAAAATCCCTTTGTAGATATCAGCAAAGACGATTATTATTACGATGCGGTCCTCTGGGCTTATAAAAATGGCATCGTCAATGGAAAGGATGAGACCCATTTTGCTCCTTCTGATCCCTGCACCCGTGCACAATCTGCAGCCTTTCTGTGGAGAGCCAACAATGAACCGGAGCCTGAAAATAAAGATAATCCGTTTATTGATATCGATCCTTCCGATTATTATTATAAAGCTGTGCTCTGGGCCTATGAAAACAACATAACAAGTGGAAAAGACGCAACCCATTTTCAGCCGGACGATACGGTCACAAGAAAAGAATTCGTAACCTTCCTCTGGCGATCCGCCGGCCAGCCGGAACCGAAGATGACAGAGAATCCCTTTGTGGATGTGCCTGACGGCAAATACTATACCAAAGCTGTCCTCTGGGCCTACGAAAACAATATAACAAAAGGAAAAGATGATACCCACTTCCAGCCGGATAGTCAATGCATACGCGCACAAGTTGTAAGTTTCCTTTATCGATTTTTTAATTAAAATCTATTGCCGGAAGAATAAACAGGAGGCAGTTCATATGACTGCCTCCTGTTTATTCATATTTATCATCATAAGACAGGTATTTTAGATCATTTTCATTATACAAATAGTTCTGGGAAAGGAACACTTTTGACCGAAGGTTGAGAACTCATTATATATACATGAATTTTTCATTTATCAGATATCAACAAAGCTCCTGTTCCAGTATATCTGCAATTCTTACACAGGCTTTTCCATCCCCATAAGGGTTGCTGGCTTTGCTCATCCTGTCATATTCGGCAGGATCATCCAGTAACTGTGTAAAACAGTTATAAATCGTTTCTTCTTCTGTTCCTGTTAGTTTCAGAGTTCCTGCTTCTACACCTTCCGGACGTTCTGTCGTATCCCTCATTACAAGAACAGGCTTGCCAAGAGAAGGAGCTTCTTCCTGTATCCCGCCAGAATCTGTCAGAATAATATGGCTTCTAGACATAAAATTATGAAAATCCAGAACATCTAGCGGTTCAATAATATGCAGACGGCTCTCATCACCAAAGACTGTTTTGGCTGTCTCTCTTACAAGCGGATTCATATGAATCGGATAAATGGCTTTAACATCCGGATGCTCATCTAGTACACGGCGAATCGCAGAGAACATATGATTCATCGGTGTACCAAGATTTTCTCTTCGATGAGCCGTTATCAGCACCAAACGGCTGTCTGAAGCCCATTTCAGCTCAGGATGTGAATAATTATCCTTTACTGTTGTTTTCAACGCATCAATAACCGTATTGCCCGTCACGAAGATGCGGTCCGGTTTCTTGCCCTCTGACAGAAGATTCTTCTTGGCAAGCTCAGTCGGCGCAAAATTAAACCGGCTGATAATACTAACTGCCTGTCTGTTAAACTCTTCCGGATAGGGGCTCGCAATATTATAGGTCCGCAGTCCTGCTTCCACATGTCCAACAGGAATATTCAGATAAAAGCAAGCCAAGGATGTCGCAAAAGTCGTACTTGTATCACCATGAACCAGTACAACATCCGGTCTTTCCTGTTCCAGTACTTCTCTGATGTTCTCCAAAATATCCATGGTGATACTAAACAGACTCTGTTTCTCCTTCATAATGGAAAGATCATATTCCGGCTCCACTTGGAATGTTTGCAGCACCTGATCCAGCATCTGACGATGCTGTCCTGTTACACAGACACAGGTTTCAAATACTTCACTTCTTTTCTTAAGTTCATTCACCAGCGGACACATTTTAATTGCTTCCGGTCTGGTGCCAAATACTAACATGACTTTTTTCTTCATAATCATCTCTTCCAATTCAACTCACTTGCTGCTAAAGGTGAAAAAACTCAAGACTGCAGACATGTTTCCCATCAAATACAACCTTATCTGTTGATTTACCCACTTTTCTTTTTTCACAATAATCCACAAAGAAAACGCCCAGTTCAACTACCGCCTTAAATTCATCCAAACCATGATATTGATTCGACACAATATAGTCATCATATTACTTCATTGTATACACGTCTGTATTCTAGCATATTCTATATTTTTTGTAAATTTATAAAAAATAGGAATATCAGACATACTTTACCCAAAATAGGAAAACGTTTTTCATAACAAAGGAGCTGTCGTACCAATTCATCAGTACAACAGCCCCTATTTACATTTTAATTATAGAGATACACTATCCTTATCTCTATTTATTCTTCTTCACCATATGCACGATACAGGAAGGTTACAACCTGACCGCGGGTACAAATATTCTCCGGTACAAAATGAGTTGCATCTTTACCAAGAGTAATTTCATTTTCGTATGCCCACAGTACTGCTTTATAGTAAAATTTATTTTCATCCACATCAACGAACGGATTTTCCGTTGTCTCCGGTTCCGGTTTTCCTTCGTTACGATGCAGGAAAGTTACAAACTGACCTCTTGTAACATTAGCGTCCGGTTCAAAATGAGTTGCATCTTTACCAAGAGTAATTTCATTTTCGTATGCCCACAATACTGCTTTATAGTAATGAGCATCTTCCGCAACATCGACAAACGGATTCTCTGTTGTCTCTGGTGTCGGTTCTCCCATTGTTCTCCAAAGGAAGGTTACAACCTGGGCACGGGTACAGTTATTCCACGGTGAGAAATGAGTTTCATTTGTACCTAATGTAATACCTTTTTCATAAGCCCAGAGAACAGCATCATAAAAGTAATCGTCTTCGTTGACATCATCGAACGGATTTTCTTTTTCACCGCAAACTGTACAAGTACCATTTTCATAGTTGTGACCGGTTGCAGCAATAGCTTCTGTTTTGGTTTCACCACATACCGTACATGTATATGTCTTTACACCATCTTCGGTACAGGTTGCTTCTGTTGTAACGATACCTTTATCCCATGTATGTCCGGTTGGCTTTACAGTTGCATCCTTACTTCCGTTAACGGTTCCGATTTCCTTACCGTCATCATCAGTTACCGTTATGGATGCAGTCCATACATTTAATCCATCTTCTGTACAGGTAGGAGCAATGCTTTTCTCTGTATCCTTAACAGCATCTACTGTTTTCGAATAAGAGACATCACATTTGTCTCTGTTACATGCTATCACTGCAGTTGCAGTATATTCTCCGGTTGCATAACCTTCTTCATCTGCAACCTGATTCCAGGTAATTGTACCCTTGTTCCAATCATGACCCAGTGCATCAATCTCTTCTACATTGGTTGCACCACATCCAGAACAGGTATATGTCTTTTCACCCTTTGCCGTACAGGTTGCTTCTGTTGTTACTTTACCTTCGTCCCATGTATGGGTATGGTCTAACCTCGGAATTTCTTCTGTTTCCGTTTTACCACATACCTCACATGTTCTTTCTTGAGAACCTGCTTCTTTTTCAGTTGCTTCTTTCGTAACAACCCAATTACCGAATGTATGACCGGTTGCAGGAACTGTTTCCTGTTTTACCAGTACTGTATTACAAACAGAACAATGCTTACCTTCTGTCAGACCAGCTTCTGTACAGGTTGCCGGTACTGCTTCATCAATAACTTCTGTATGACCAGTTGCAGAAATCTCTTCTGTCTTTGTTTCATTACATACAGAACAGGTATAAGTCTTTTCACCCTTTTCGGTACAGGTTGCTGCTTTTGTAACGGTACCTTCATCCCACTTATGTTCAGTATGTGCTAACATCGGGATCTCTTCTGTTTCCTTATGACCACATACAGAACATTCTTTTTCTTTGGAACCTTTTTCGGTATCGGTTGCTTCTTTCGTAACAACCCATTCACCGAATGTATGGCCGGTTGCCTTTACCGTTACTTCCTTACTTCCGTTAACAGTTCCGATTTCTTTACCGTCATCATCGGTTACCGTTATGGATGCAGTCCATACATTTAATCCATCTTCTGTACAGGTAGGATCGTAGCTTTTCTCTGTATCCTTAACAGCATCTACGGTGTTCTCATGAGACTCCTCCTTACATCTGTTACAAGCTATCACTGCAGTTGCAGTATATTCTCCGGTTGCATAACCTTCTTCATCTGCAACCTGATTCCAGGTAATTGTACCCTTGTTCCAATCGTGACCCAGGGCAGCAATGGTTTCTTCAATGGTACCAGTTACCGGAATCTCCTTGTCATCAATTACAACCGTTGCGGAAGCCTGATAAACATCTTTTCCTTCGGTTTCGCATCCGGGTTCAACGCAGCTTGCCTCATCCTTTTCTAAGGTTGCGTCTGCCTTATGCGTTTCTCCGCAGTTATTACATGTTACAACGGCAATATATTTTCCGTCTTCGTCTTCGGTTGCTTCCTGCCATTCGATCTTACCTTTATCCCATTCATGTTCAAGTAAGCCGAGTTCAACTTCCTTCCTACCTGTAACGGTGGTAATTACATTGTCTTCTGCATCTTTTACATCTGCTGTTGCAACATAAACCTTCTTTCCTGCTTCGCCACAGGTGGATGCAGTACTGTTTTCCTCATCATAGGTTACATCAGCTTCCACATCGTCTGCAATTACGGTACCGCAAACTTCGCACTTCACATCTGCAGTTGCTGTGTAAGGAACTTCGGCATCTTCAGCTGTGTTGTCAGCCCATGTGAATTCACTGACATATGTATGCTCACCAGCTGCCTGCTGTACCTTGTTGGTTGCTTTATATTTATAGCCGCCTTCTTCAGTAACACCTTCAGCTGTATAGACAACGGTAACACCGTCTTCACAATTGCCTTCATGGTCTGTTACTTTTGCATCTACAGTAGTGGCAGAAATACCAACAGCAATTTTCTCGTCATCTAATAAACAATCCAGATACGGCTGTCTTTCCGGGCAGACAGAAGAGCATTCCAGATGGGAGAACATTACCTTAGTAGATCCATTACTCCAGGCTGCATCTGTAGGCTCATATGTATGACCTGCAGTTGCTACTGCATTGTCCCAGATGGCCTTCTGCTCGTTGTAATTGTCTATTTCTTCCTGTTCAGCATCCTCTCTGGGTTTATCCGGCTCTTCAATTGCAAATCCGCATACGGTGCAGACATAACATTCACCGGTATTCCAGTTTTTGTTGTCATCCTTTGTATAATACTGTTCTGCAAAATGAACATAATGATGTGCGTCAAGTGCAGAACCTTCATCCACTTTACGGCTGCCTTCTTCCGGAGCACCACATTTGGTACATCTGTTTTCTGTATAACCGTCACGACCGCAGGTGGGTGCGATGGTTACAGATGCATAGCTATGAGAGCATGATGTATTCAGGTCTACCGTATCAACAAATACAGCACTCCACATGAACTCATCGTTGTCATTGGTTTCTTCACTGTAGCCTGCTTCTTCCATTGCAGTACTGTTTTCACTGTCGCTGCCCTGCATAAAAGTACTGTAGTTCGGGTTGTAGTTGCTTTCCTCGAATTCATAGCCGTAGCTGGACAGGTCATCTACTGCGCTCTTACCGGAGATGAATGCATAGTTTGTTGCAACGGATACATACATCTTACCGTCATCTTTGATGGTCAGTGCTGCAATGGGATGATTGGTTACGCTGAGATCAGCTTCACCTGCACTGCAAACGGAGAATCCCATACCGCCGAAAGCAACGGATTTATCACGTTTTCCGTATACAGTATTGTATTCTTTTACTTTTTCCACTTTACCGGTGGAGAGTTCATAGCTCAGAATACAGTTGCTTAAGTTGAAGTAGAGCTTTCCATTATGTAATGCAGCAGTCATCTTAATGGAAGGATAGATATCACACTCTTCCTTGTACTGTGCAAACAGGGTGGTAAGAAGCTCATTTTCTTCCATTGCATCGGTTTCAGGATTGTAAACCAGTGCAACAGATTCTTCGCTGTCAGAAGATCCTTCTTCACCAGTGGATTCCTCTTTATGATTGAATTCAATCAGTGCAGTAAAGTCGGAATCTGCTCCGCCTTCCATAACATCTGAATCATCAATTGCATGGTATACCAGACTGTATGTAGGGTCCTCGCCTTCCATCAGTGCTTCAAAATCGGATGCATCCATATTGCTGTCGGAACCGGAATTCTGCAGTTTCTGGAATTCTCTCATCATAGCAAGCTGATCGGAAGAATCATACATGTAGTATACGTTTCCATCATCAAAATAGGAATTACTTGCCATACGTGCAAACCAGGAATCTTCATAAGAAGTATCCGTAGACACATCTCCATACAGACCCGCAATTTCCTTCATGTTTCCATCGTACATTTCCAGTGCGGTTTTATGGCTGAACATAAAGTACATATGGTTCATGGTACCATCGATTTCCACACGGTCACGGGACATACACTCTACGTAAATGTCTGTATAGCAGGGATCCACATAATACCACTTGCCATCAACCTGTACCGCATTCCAGAAATGGGTTTCACCAAAATTGCTTGATTCACCAAACATGGATGTATTTGCATCAAAGGTGATACGAATCATATCCACATTGTATTCTCTTGTAATATCAAGATTGCCATCTGCATCATAATACAGATCCTGTGCAGTCTTCCAGTTGGAACCTACACTCATATCTGTACCGGCACCGCCTTTACCATATATTTCCGGGCACATATACTGTACCAGATAAGCAAAGGCTTTGGAATAACCGGCACAGACACCCCTGCCTTCTGCAAGAATACCGATATGGTTGCCTTCCCATGCACCGAGAATACCGTTAGCCAGACCGGCAGCAGCCTGATCGGTATAGATCGGAATTGCATCATTGGGAGTTGTATCACCCTCCCCATCACCATCCGTATCTACAATTTTTTCGTTTGCCATTGTATTCTGGGTCATGTCTTCAATGGTCATTTTATACCCGGGAGCATTCACCGGATCGACTTCAACGCCTTCAGTCTCTGCTTTTTCAACAGTATCATCTGCTGCTGCTTTTATCTGAGCTGCTGCTTCTTCACCAAAATTCTTTGTAACAAAGCCTTCCGGATCTTCTGAAATAGCATCTGCATTTTCAGACAAATAGTTTTCTGCTGCTGCTTTTGCATCATCTTCAGTAGCTCCTTGTGATATGGCATTATTATAGACTATATCTTTAATAGCACCTTTATAAACATCCTGGCGAAGCTGGGCTACAATTCCTGCATAAATCTGATCATGGAACTGCTGTGTAATCGGTCCTTCGTATACCTCATACATAGCATCATAAAGTTCCTTATAGTGCGGATGTTTTGCCGGCTCTTCTGCTACCATAAGGGGAGTTTCTTTTCCCATATTCATGATATAGGCCATATCAAAGTTTGCCTTATGAGCCAGCCAGTCATTGATAACCAGCAGCTTCTGGACAAAGGTCTGTGCACCGGAATTTTCTACTTTCTGCAGCACTTCCTCACGTGCAGCTACGATGTCGTTTTTATAGAATTGAACACCATACTGATCCGCATAGTAGAAGTTCTGGATCATACCCATCAAATCATCGTAAGAATAGTTACCGTTTCTGACTTCATCCACAGTATGGCCTGCCAGAACCAGCATTTCACCCAGGATACCCAGTCCATCGTCGTTATCGTTATAACTAAGGAAGAAGGGAAGCTGGACACCCAGTACATCGGCATTCGCTTTCCACTGATCCTGATATTGAGTGAACATGTAAAGGATATTCTGAATCTGTTCCTCAGTCAGGACTACAGTTACCTTGTTTCCTTCTTCATCCTCAGCCTGAACTTCAACTTCGCTCAGTTCTTCTGCAAGGGCTGCCACTGCGGGGTCGTTTTCATCCACTTCAGTACCATCTTCGGGAACAACATTATATGCACTTACAGATGATACATCAAGACCATCCGGATTAAGTCTGAAAGAAGTGGAACCACCGCGAAGTGAAAATGTCTGCTGACCTGAAATATTGGTCTGTGCTGTTTCAGGCTGTACTTCTTCCGGCTGTGCTGCCTCGGGCTGTGCCTCTTCCGGCTGCTCTGCCTCAGGCTGTACCTCTTCTGCTGTATTTACCTGATTGTCATCTGCTGCAGTGGTTTCCGATTCTGCAGTCTGTTCCGTCTTTGTATTGTCAGCCGGGGATGCCTGTACAGGTACCGTGAACACACTGAAAATCATGGAAAAAGCGAGCAGAAGACTCATAAATTTTTTCATTCTTCTTTTCATTTTTTTCCTTCCTTTATTATATACTTATGACTAAAGTTACATTACTGCAGGCATGCTGACTGTATATTTTCTACGAAAATTCCCCTTCCTGCAGTAAAAAGGTACAGAATACCTTCTTAAGGTTACCACGAATTCTTTCAGATATCAAGAAGAAAATAGAGAAATGAAAAAAATCTTTATTACCGAACTGGATGAAATATAGGATTCGGAGCTGGCACTGGCATTCCGGTTATTGACATAGGCTGTAAACTCCGTTTTATACATAGGTGTTACATTTCAAATGACTTTTCTGACGTAAAAAACAGGAGATTCTGTTCAAATCTCCTGTTTTTTATGTAAAGTGAATACAGAATCCACTTACTCTCATTCACTTTTTTAATGAAAGATTGCGCTTTACGCACATTTTACTTTTTTTGCTTTTCTCTCTTCGAGTACTGCATTCTTCATGCCGATACGGTTTGTTTTAAAATGGAAGAAAGGACGCTCAGGCAGGACAGTAATCTTTTCAGGCTGCATATAGGATTCCAGACTTGCGCGGATTTTAGCTTCCACATCCTCTAACTTATAGCCATCTTCCAGAACCACATACAGATAAGGAAGGAAATAACCTTCGTGTTCATCATCGGGAACCACTACAAAGAATTCATCGGCAATACCTTCGATGTTTGCATTTGCCAGACAGTTTTCCATGGGAAGAGTTGCCAGATCTCCACCTTCAAAACGAGGTGCAGCTCCGCGGGTCAGGGCAAAGAGATTGCCGTCTTCGCTCATGTAGCCGATGTCACCGGTATGCAGCCATACTTTACCATCTGCATGGGTCTGAAGGCTTTCTGCAGTCGCTTCTTCGTTATCATATCCCAGCATCACACCAGGACCGCTGACACAGATTTCTCCATACTGGTTGTAGCTTAATTCTTCCTGTGTTCCGGGTTTGAAAATGCTGACGGTGGTAAGGGACATGGGAAGTCCCACACAGCCATCGGTCATCGGGCGTGTCAGAGAAGGAATGGTCAGGTTGGAACCTGCTTCACTGCATCCGTATGCCACACTGAAGTTTACGTGACAGTTATGGGCAGCCAGGAATTTCTCCGCATTATGAATCTGCTTATTGTTGTAGGATTCGCATCCTACACCGGAAGACAGTAAGTGGGACATATCGTAATCATCCGGAACCCGACCGTTCTGCATTACGGTCTCGATAAACAGAGGAATGATCGGCCATACATTAGGACGATAGCGCATCATTTCCAGATCCACATCTTCCGGAGCACAGAAAGGATCCAGAATCAGCAGTTTGTTGGATGCCATAGGCATCACCATCATGGAGATTACCACAGCCACCAATGCCGGGGGAAGAATGGTGATCAGCCATGTGGGACGGAAACCATCTGCATTTCCGTAGAAATTCAGCTGATGTACAACACCGATGATGGTATGTGCGGAATGGATTACCTGTTTGGAAGGACCGGTGGAACCACTGGTATAGGCACGCAGCAGAGGACGGTTGATATCAGTCGGTGCTTCTGCCTTTCCTTTCATCTTTCTTCCGTCTTCCAGGAACTTGTCCCAGCTTACAACAGCCGGTCCCTGTGCCTTTTTACCCGGATAATTGGCATCCAGACATTCCTGTACATAATCGGGCATTGCATCACGGCTTCCGGAATGAAGTGCTTCCAGCATAATCACTTTTTCTACGCCGCTGCCTTCCAGATATGCATTCAGTGCACGCTGGGAAAGAAAATCATGTACGAAAATTACTTTTGCACCGGCTTTCGCAACGGCTTCCACATTTTCTTCCAGTGTATTGTCACGGCACAGAACGGATGCGCCGATTTTTTCTGCTGCAAGAAGCAGATACATAAATTCCGGAACAGCACGAAGGAATACCGGAATCTGGTCTCCTTCTCCCAGTCCGAGGGCTTTCAAAGCACATGCAGTGGCTTCTGCCTGTTCAAAAACAGTCTTCCAGAGAATATCTTCTCCATAGTAATGGATTGCTGCCACATCTTCACCGGGACAGTTCATTTTGAAATAATCCCAGAGAGAACATTCCGGAATCTGAATGTTTTTCATAAAATCAGGATAAATGTTCAGCCAGGGACGATCAATACTCGGTTTTCCAGTCATTTTTTCGCTCATAATTATCTATATACTCCTCAAATACTCAAATTTTTTTCTGCCGTTGTACGACATGAGCAATCATACAACATAAAAAAATGAAAAGCACGAGACTCTTCGTGACATTTTTTCCAAAAAATGAACTATAGTTATAGAAAAATGAAAAAAGTGATTCATTTTGAATCACTTTTTTCATTTTTTCATTTTTTTCCATTGGTTTATTCATTTATTCATTTTTCATTTTTCATTTTTTATCCATTAGTTATTCATTTGTTCTGTTTTTCTGCTTTACTGCTCCATCTGCAGAATCAGACTGATGCTGTGCATCATATGGTCAATGTATTGCAGAATAGCTTTCCGGTCAGATATCACCACACCGTCTCCATAATTCCAGAACTCTTCAAAGGAACGTTCAAATATCTTCTGCACATCCGATCGATTGACGATCAGACAGTTATTTAAACTTCCGATACGCTCCAGACGCAGACTGGAAATGGTATCCGATACAAAGGTACACTGGTTGTCCAGATATTCAAAATCCGAAACGAATTTGCCGTATACAAGACGAATGTCCAGATTTTCATTTTTTTCACAAAGTGAATACAGATGTTTCATAAACCGCATTCTCTGATCTGCACGCAGATACATTTTGCAGTTATAAAAGTCAATTTTAGCGGCAACAGCCAGATTGGAAAAAGCTGTTTCATAAATCAGCAGGCGGATCTGTGACTCCTCCAGCACTTTCTGTGTCAATTTATGTACGGAACGCAGTTTTTCCGGATCAGCAGAAAGTTTTCCGGAAGAAATTGCATCTTCCATAACTTCTTCAAACAGATCATCCGGCAGAAAATGCTCGGTCAGATGACCGATAGACCATCTCTGATTCGGTGCCAGCAATGAATGAAGATACTCCCGTCTGGAAATCATTTTATCCATTGTCACTTTTCGGAACAGCAGTTTTTCATGGGTGCACAATGTTTTCACATTTTTATACGCAATATTGCAGTTTTCCTCTTCTTCGCTCATCATAACCGCAATACATCTGTCTTTGTTCAGCAGAATACCGGAAATCATAAAATCATCTCGTACCGTAAAAATCAGATGACCTGCTGCCTGGTCATCGCCATACAACTGAAAATCAATGGTGGAGTTGACTGTCAGAAGATGGATCAGAAACAGTGTATCATTGATATAGTCCCAGCTTTCCGGCCGGATATGAATAATCATGGAATAATGTACATCCGGATATCCGCCGGATTCCGGCAAATGTTCATTTTCTATCATGGTGAACTGTATTCTCTGCTCGTGCTCCACATTCAAAAGATCCAGTGCTGCCACAATATCCAGAGAATGCACTCTTCGAAGCACCGGGTGATGCATTTTGGATATATATCGCAGCAGACTCAATTCCGGAAAACAGGAGGTCTTCGGTGCCACATCCTTCCCTGTTGCTTTCTGCATTTCCTTAACATACTGGTATTCCGCACTCAGGTTGTCATAGATGGCTAACTGCAGATCTGCAAGATTATCCACATGGTAATCTGCCATCATGCTCTTTTGTTTGTTGTCATCGGCTGTATTGACAATGCAGCTGCTGATTCCTTCCAGAACCTTTTTTACTGATTTTTCAGTCGGAAGCGCACGTCCGCTCACCCATTTACTGATATAGGAAACATCATACTGCAGTTCATTTGCCAGAACATAGTTTTTCACGTCAGCTACTGTCATCAGATCCTGCAGCAGTTTACTGAATCTGTTTTTTTCTTCCATTTCATCCCTCAAATTTCAAATAAAAATGAAATCCTTCCTTTTTCTGATTCATATTCAATAGAGAACATTCGGTTTAACTACTATACCATTATTTGGAATTTCTGTAAATGGATTCTGCTTTTTCCAGATCCTCCGGTACATCAATATCCTTCAGTTCCCTTCCATCCTCAATCGGAACCGCAAGGCAGCTGTGTTTCCGTATGACCCTTCTGCCTCCCTGATCGCCTGAGAGTTCCATCAGCTCCGGTATCAGACCGGCGGAAAACAGGGTCGGATTTCCCGGTATATCCCCGCAGTACACCGAAGCGGTTTCAAACTGCCCTTTTTTCATTTCTTCTGTACAGGAAAGGATCCGGATTATTGTTTCTTCTGAAATATACGGCTGATCTGCCGTCATAAACATGAGGTAATCTTCTGCAGAAACAGATGCAGTCTGCTGCAGATATTGCAGGGCATTTTTGATTGTGAAGGAAGCTCCCTGTACACTTTCCGGGCTGTATAATGCTTTCAGAGGAACTGGTCTGCCTTCTTCCCCCATTGCGGTGACTGTATTCAGAATTTCATCATACTGAGAAACCACCAGTATCTCACAATCCCGGTGTTTTTCCGCCGCCCGAAGCAGACAGTCCAGTCCATGGCGGTACAGTGGTTTTCCATCCAGCATATACAATAACTTATTCAAACCAAATCGGCGGCTGTTTCCAGCCGCCATAAAAATAATATAAATCATATGTTTCTCTGCTCTTATTCCCCGGATCCGGATTTCTTCTGTTCCATACTCATCAGAATCTTTTCCGGTGTGATGGGCAGTCTTCTGTGCCATACCCCTGTGATTTTATAAATCGCATGTGCAATGGCCGGAGCCGGTGTATTGATTACGATTTCACCGATGGACTTGGCACCAAACGGACCGGTAGGTTCATAGCTTTCTTCAAATTCCACACGGAGTTTTCCCATGTCCAGACGGGTGGGGATCTTGTACTGCATCAGTGAATTTTCGGAAATGTGTCCGTCTGGCTGATAGGTAACCCCTTCATAAAGGGTCATGCCGATTCCCTGGACAATACCGCCTTCGGTCTGCACTCTGGCCAGGTTGGGATTGATCACCGTGCCGCAGTCCACCACTGCCGCATAGTCAATAATATCCACTTTACCGGTTTCTTTATCCAGCTCGATTTCAACCATACCTACCATATAGGGAGGCGGAGATACCGGTGAACAATGGGTTGCTGTTGTCTGGGCAGCAATTGCATTGTTCAGCATGGATTTGGTTGCAATATCAAATCGGGAAACAAATCCGCTGCCATCCAGTCTGCGGACACCATCTCCGGTAAATTCCACATCACTGACTTCGCAGTTCATCATTCCTGCTGCAATCTGACACATATTGTTCTTCAGCTCTTCGCATGCCATTTCAACGGCCCTGCCGGTCAGATAGGTGGTGGAGGAAGCATAGGAACCGGAGTCATAGGGAGAAGCATCGGTATCTGCACCGAATACTTCAATTTCTTCCACAGGGCATTCCATGCACTCTGCTGCCATCTGTGCCAGAATGGTATCACAGCCCGTACCCATGTCGGCTGCACCGATAATCAGATTGTAAAAACCTTCATCTCCCAGCTTCATGGTGGCAGAACCCACATCCAGATTGGAAATACAGGATCCCTGCATGGCCAGTGCCAGACCGGCGGTACGTACCTTGCCGTTGCCCATATCACGAACCGGCGCTTTTTCATCCCAGCGGAAGAGTTCCTTACAGTGGGTGATACAGCGGTCCAGTGCACAGGCATTGGCCTTTTCACCGAAATACGCCGGCATCATCATACCTTCTCTGACGATGTTTTTCTCACGAAGTGCAATGGGGTCCATATGCAGCCGTTCTGCCAGCTCATTCACCGCACTTTCCACGGCAAAGAGTCCCTGGGTGGCACCGTATCCCCGGTAGGCACCGGATGCCTGCAGATTGGTGTAGACAACGTCATAGCTGAAACGATGGGCTTCCAGACCACCGGTGTAAAGTGGAATGGATTTGTGTCCGGAAAGTCCGACGGTTGTGGGACCGTGTTCCCCGAAGGCACCGGTATTGGACAGTGTATAGACGTCCATGGCACGGATTTTTCCAGCTCTGGAAGCTCCCAGTTTTACATGCACTTCCATCTCGTGTCGGGGTGAACCGGCAATCTGGCATTCTCTTCTGGTATAAATCATCCTTGCCGCACGGCCTGTCTTCCAGGTAACAAACGCAGGATATACTTCTGCAACCACGGTCTGCTTGGCACCGAAGCCACCGCCGATACGGGGTTTTTCCACACGGACTCTGGATTTGGGAATATCCAGTGCATTGGCAATGATTCGTCTGCAATGGAATACGATCTGGGTGGAGCTGATGACATGGAGTCTGCCGTAACGATCCATTTCCGTATAGGTACGGAAGGTCTCCATCATCGCCTGCTGGGCAGGCTGTACACGCCAGGTGTGTTCCACTATTTCATCACAATCTGCCATGACAGCATCCACATCTCCATGTGAATCCACGTCGCTTGCACAGAGATTTCTCCGGTTATCCGCACCCACCGGACAGAGTGATTTCCAGTTGTCTTCCGGATGAACCAGAATGGGATTGTCCTTTGCCGTATGCATATCCAGCACCGGCTCCAGCACCTTATAGGTTACACGGATCCGTTTCATGGCCTTGTCCACGGCTTTTTCATCTTCACCGGCAATAATAGCCACCGCATCTCCCACAAAACGGACCCTCTGATCCAGCAGAAGCCGGTCATAGGGAGACGGTTCCGGATACGTCTGGCCGGCCATGGTAAAACGTTTCTGCGGTACATCTTTATAGGTATATACAGCCACAATGCCCGGTACCTTCAGGGCTGTATCGATTTTAATCTCTTCAATCAGAGCATGGGCATGGGGGCTTCTCAGGACCTTGACCACCAGAACATCGGAGGGTGTCACATCTTCCACATAGGCGGGTTTCCCCAGAAGAAGCTGCATGGCATCTTTTTTACGGACCGGCTGTCCTACTGCTTTTCGTTTGTTTTCCATGGATCAGCCCTCCTTTTCTTTCTTCTGATCAAGATATGCCCGGATGCCCCGCAGCTGTCCCTCATAACCGGAGCATCTGCAGAGATTTCCTGCCAGATAAGCTTTGATTTCCTCATCGGTGGGATCCGGATTTTCCCGTAAAAGGGCAATGGTGTTCATGACAAATCCCGGATTACAGAACCCACACTGTTCTGCTCCCTGATCTGCCACAAATACTGCAAAGTCTGCTGCTTCGTCCTGCAGTCCTTCCAGTGTATAAACCTCATGTCCGGCTGCTCTTGCAGCCAGTGTACTGCAGGACAGCACCGGAACACCGTCCATCAGCACGGTACAAAGACCGCAGTTTGCCGTTTCACAACCTCTTTTTACAGAAAGACATCCTCTGGAACGGACAAAATCAAGCAAAAGCATGTCGGGTTCAATGGAGGCTGTAATGGATTTTCCATTTAAAGTCATCGTAATTTCCATCAATCAGATCTCCTTTTTCTCAGAATGTATTTCTTCATGTATTTCTTCATGTATTTCTCGATACATTTCATTATGTAATTCTTTTGATTTCGATTCTACTTTTTCTGCTGCTTCCATCAGTGTTCTTCTTACCAGAACCTGACATATCTTCTTACGATATGCTTCACTGCCGCGGATATTGCTGCCATAAGTAAACTGATCCGCTGCCCATACGGCAAATGCTTCTGCAGACCGGGCAGTAATACCATCCTTCAGCAGATTCTGTGTATCCGTGATCGCAACAGCCTTTGCAGGTCTTGCCCCCACTGCACACTGACAGATACTGCCGTCATAAGAAACTGCACAGGTCAGAACCGGGAAATCCGTCGCTGTATTGCGCATGGACTGATATGCCACAGCTGCGTTTTTTTTCGCTACAATTACCTGCACCAGAATATCTCTTGTCTTTCGGGGAAGTTCTGCGAACTCACTGACTGACATCACACCTGCATGATACAGTTCCACCTTTGCATCCAGCACCTGGAATAAGGTCAGTACATCGGAAAAACCAAATCTGCCGAACAGACTGCCTCCAAGTGTTGCAACATTTCGGAACTGTACACCCACAATATGCTTTACAGACTCTTCCATGGCATAATGGGTCAGTGTATTAAGACCTTCATGTTTCTCCAGCTGCCGGAGAGTTGTCATGGCTCCAATCCGGAATTCCTCCGGTGTTTCTTCTATATAATTCAGTCCAAGATCACAGAGATCAATGGCTGTACCGGCATTGCGTTTCTGCATTTTCAGCCAGAGCATACCGCCCAGCACCACATTTCTTTTCTTCTGGCAAAGTGTATAGGCTTCCTCCAGGCTCTGCGCCCGGACATAATCCTTGAATTTAATCATATTCTCAGAAAACCTCTCAAACTTTTTAATTATGATTCAGGTGTCAGAAGGATTTGATACCCTGATACAAACGGATTTCGAAATCAACGTAATTATTTATCCTTCGGAAGTAAAATATTCAGAATAATAGCCACAAAAGCTGCCGGTACAATACCGGAACCGCCAAAAATCAGCGTCACGTACTGAGGCATGCCGGCAAGCACTGCGCTGTTGGCTCCAAGACCATAGCCAAGACCCAGAGCGACAGAAACAATTGTCATGTTTCTGGGTGTTAACGGATCTCTGGTGATCAGCTGAATACCGCTGATTACAATGGATGAAAACATAATTACTGCTGCACCGCCCAGCACGCACTGGGGCATAATGGATACCAGAGCTGCCAGTTTGGGAAGCAGACCGCAGAGTATCAGGAAAACAGCACCGCAGGAAAGAGCAAAGCGGTTTACAATTTTTGTCATGGTAACAAGACCCACATTCTGGCTGAAGGAAGTGTTGGGCAGCACGCCGAACAGAGCAGCAATTGTCGAACCAATACCGTCACACATGACACCGCCTGCCAGTTCGCTGTCGGTTGCTTCACGATCCATGCCGCCTTCGATACAGCCGGAAATATCACCTACAGTTTCCACTGCAGTTACCACAAACATGATCAGAACAGGAACAATGGCCCGCAGATCAAATACCGGTTTAACCGGCAGGATTTCCGGAATCGCAAACCAGCTGGCATCTGCCACCTTCTGCCAGTTCAGAACCCATGCTTTCGTATATTCCACACCATCCGCATTGACTCCCGTATGAGGAAGAATAAATCCTAAAACCGTACAGATGATATAGCCGGCAATGATACCGAACAGAATACAGGAAGAACTTGTGATTCCCTTTGTACCATGCTTTAAAATCAGAATAATAATCATAACAGCCAGGGCAATCAGCAGGTTTTCAGCAGAACCGTAATCATTGGCCTTGGAACCGCCGCCAAAGGAACCCACACCGACACTGATCAGTGATAAACCAATGGACAGTACAACGGTACCGGTTACGATGGAAGGGAAGAATCGGCGAAGGGGTTTCAGAAATGCACCCAGAACCGTTTCAAAAAGACCGCCGATCATACTTGCGCCCATGATGGCTCCATATGCCAGAATACCGCCGCCCATCAGGCCTGCAACGCTGCTGAATACGCCGATAAAACCGGAACTGGTACCCATGATGATCGGAACCTTGCCGCCGATGGGGCCAATGGAAAACAGCTGAATTAATGTTACAATTCCTGCCACAATCATGGCATTCTGAAGCAGAGATACCTGTACGGCAGCAAATTCCTCGGCACCGCATGCGGCAATAATAACCAGCAGTGGAGTCAGATTGCCCACAAACATTGCCAGAACATGCTGAAGACCCAGGGGAATGGCCTGTCCAAGGGGGATTCTTCCCTCAAATTCATAGGGACTGGACATCTGTACCGTTCCGTTTTTTCCTTTGCTCATAACAAACCTCCAAATTTCTTTTGTATCTGAAATATATCAACAGACCATTCTGATTTTCCAAATATCAGGCATTCTGCTGACGAAATACAATCTCTCCGGTTTCTGCATTCATGGATTCCACAATTGCCAGAGATTCCAGCTGGTATCCCAGATTTCGGATGATACGACCGCCTGTCTGGAAGCCCTTTTCCACTGCAATGCCGATGCCTTCCACAGTACCTCCTGCTGCATGGACAATCTGAATCAGCCCCTGCAGAGCACAGCCATTTGCCAGAAAGTCATCAATCAGAAGCACATGATCATCCTCTGTCAGGAATTTCTTTGATACAATGACCTGGTTCTTTGTCTTATGTGTAAAGGATTCCACATCTGCCACATACATTTCCCCATCAATATTAATGCTTTTGGATTTCTTTGCAAAAACGACAGGACAGTTGAAATGCTGTGCCACAATACAGGCAATACCGATGCCGGATGCTTCGACAGTCAGAATTTTGTTGATATTCTTTCCTGTAAAGCGTCTCTTCCACTCTTTGCCCATCTCATTGAACAGATCGATATCCATCTGATGGTTCAGAAATGCATCCACCTTCAGTACATCTCCTTCTTTGACCACGCCATCTTTTACAATACGTTCTTCCAGAAAATTCATGTTTTTTCTCCTTATAAATTGTTATAGGTTTCCCTGTTTTTCCTTATAACAGGTCAGGCTGACCTGTCGGATTCCACGCTGACTGAGCTTTTCCCGGATTTCTTCTGCCGCCCGGATCCGTTCCGGCGTATCACACTGATTCAGAATCACGTGATAATTTCTGGTTTCTGCACCTTTTTTTGTTCCATTAGGAGAAGAAAGAATTTCCGCCATCAGTTCTGTAGTAATCCGATCGTTGTCTGCAAATCGCTCTGTCAGATCAGATGATACCTGTTCCCATCGAAAGCAATGGGTTTTTACCGGCTGATTCCAGGCACTCATTCCCATCACGCCAATTACCAGATCACAGGCTGCAGGAATAACAGGCTCTGTCTGATTCGGAATTTTACATGGAAGACACTTTGCACCATCGGCCTCAATCAGAACCATATCGGCAAGTTCCATATACATTTCCAGTTCCGGCTCCGGCAAAGATTTCAGCTTATCCGGAAGACCTGACTTCTTTTCCTGCTGTCCCACAACAGCATAATGACCCTGCTCCCATAATTGAAGGACTTCTTTCTTATCAGATGCATAATACCGATCCGGTTTCCCGATGTGAGTGGTTGTGGTCACCAGAACCCGCTTTCCCAGCCGGCAGTAATGCTCTGCCAGCGCAAACATGGTCGTGGTTTTACCGCCGCCGCCCACCAGAGAAATGACAGCAGGATTCTTTTCCAGAAAGTCCATGGGACCGTCAATAATATAGTGCTCCATATGTATCCCTCTTTCTCCGGTACTGCTGACCTGTAGAATAGTTTATCTCACAGGATTATACCATAAATTCCTGTGAGATAAAAAACAGCAACTATAATTAAGTCTACTGGACAGCTTCCCGGTTGTCAACATGAAACTGCCAATCTCTTTTTACTGCCGGAAAAGTCTGGCTTTATTTTCCCCTCCGCTTCCGGTCATTTTCAATCCATTCATCCAATGTCAGCGGAATATAATCAGAAAACATACAAAAGCAATTAATCATCTGGCACGGTATCATAACCGGTTCCTTTTTTCCGCGGACAGATCGGATATGCTGTCTGGTCTGTTTCTGAAAATTGTCCACCAGATATTCATCATAAGTGTCATGAACATGCCCATACAGCATATACGTGGATGCATTTCCCTCTGCATTCATCCGAAATTGCCCGTTGTAACAGAAAATCGGATAATGGGAAAGCACCACCTTTCTTCTGTTATCATTTAATTCTTTATAGCTTTGGATCCACTGAAACAGACTGCGGTCAAAATCCTTATCCTTCAGATAACGGTCATGATTTCCCTGAATCAGATATTTTTTCCCTTTCAGCTGCTTCAGGACGTCCATGGTTTCCTCTGCATTTCCGGTGGAAAAATCTCCCAGAATCACCACATCATCGCCGTTCCTCACCCGGCTGTTCCACTGTCGGATCATGTAATGATTCATTTCTTCTACATTGGAAAATCCTCTGTTATCCATATGCTCATTCAGATTGCTATGAAAAAAATGCAGATCTGATATATAATAACGCATAAACACCCCATCCTTTATCAACCTCTGATTGATAAAACAGGAGCAAAAAGTCAAATCCCTCCTGCCCCCTTCCATCAATCAAATACTATCCTCTATCTATCCCATTTGTCACAGAGTGCATCAATCTGATCCGCAAATTTTGCCAGATCCTTGTTGGTTCCTCCTTTGTTTCTTCGAATTACTGCCAGCAGACGCTCACCTGCTGCCAGCAGTCTGTCATAAATACTGCGTGCTTTACCGGATGATGACCGGCTCTTCTTCTGAACGCGCTGTCTGTCACCCTCCTGTATCTGTACATTGCTGATCAGGTCAAAACAGTCGCCGCTGTAAGGAGCATAGGTTCTGGCTCCGGTGGCTTTCTGCAGCTGTTCTGCCAAATAATCCGTTACCTGATCTTCACCATGTACAACAAAGATCCGTCCGGGCGGATTCTTCATGGCCGATGCCCATGCAATCAGATGTTCCCGATCTGCATGACCGCTGATACCGGGAAGATTCAGAATCTCAGCATTCACTGTAATCTCTTCTCCGAACAGCCGGACACTCTTTGTTCCGTTCAGAAGACTGTGTCCCAAAGTTCCCGGTGACTGATATCCCACAAACACAATGGTGCATTCCGGTCGCCACAGATTATGCTTCAGATGATGACGGATACGTCCCGCTTCACACATACCGGATGCTGACAGAATAACAATTGGTTTCTGTACAAAGTTAATTGCTCTGGAATCATCACTGGTGATGGAGCATTTCAGCCCCGGAAAAGAAATCGGATTGATGCCGCTTTCAATCAGTTCCTTATCTTCCTCACGATAACATTCTGCCACGGATTTATTAAAAATTGTCGTGGCTTCCACCGACAGCGGACTGTCCACATATACATCAAAGTCCAGAAGAGATTCCGGCAGCAGTTTCTCTGTTTTGATTTTACGCAGATGATACAGCATTTCCTGGGTACGGCCCACGGAAAATGCAGGAATCACCACATTGCCGCCCCTTAAAAAAGTATTCTTCAGCACCTGAGCCAGTGCTGCAGCATAATCCGAAGGAATATCATGACTGCGGTCACCGTAGGTGGACTCGATAATCAGATAATCTGCATCCCCCGGAAGATCTGGATTACGGATCAATGCGCGATTTCCATTTCCCAGATCCCCGGAAAAAATCAGCTTTCTTTCCACACCTTCCTCGGAAGCATAAATTTCAATAAAGGAAGATCCCAGCAGATGACCGGCATCCCGGAAACAGATCGAAATTTCATCACAGATCTGTATCCGTGTATCATAGGGACATCCCACAAAATGCGTCATGGCATACTCTGCATCTGCCACGGTGTACATGGGAACCACCAGTTCACTGCCTGCACGTCTGGATTTCCTGTTTTTCCACTCTGCTTCTGCTTCCTGAATATGACCACTGTCTTTCAGCATGATCTCACAAAGGTTAACCGTTGCATTCGTAGCATAAACCTGCCCTTTGAATCCTTTTTTAAACATCAGCGGAATCAGGCCGGAATGATCAATGTGTGCATGGGTCACCAGAATATAATCCAGACTCCCCGGGGGAACCGGAATTTCCTGATTCTCGTAAATATCAGCCCCCTGCTCCATACCGCAGTCCACAAGCAATTTACAAGATCCGATTTCCAGATAATGACAGCTGCCTGTTACTTCATGCGCTGCACCAATGAATTCAATCTTCATACAATTCCCCTCCTTTTCTATCTGATCAGAGAAATCCGTCGGTATCAATGAATGGTTTTTTCATTTCATAACATATAATAATATAATATTATATCATACTCAACCATTAAATAGAAGAAGAATTGCATCTTCTTACCCGGTAATATGCAAAAAAATTATTTTTTTGTTTTATGAGGCTGTCGCATTGATTTTAATTAGTATGCAGTCCTTTTTCGCACTTCAATCCAGTCAGTATATCCACCACGGGTACAGAATCTGAGTCTTTGAAGTTCTAAAGACTCAGGCGAATGTACCCTTATGGTGGATATAATTGTACTGGCTTTTGTGCTTATTTTACCCAAAATAAAGATCAGATTTAGGACTGTGCGACATCCCTTATATCTATGGGACCCCTGGCTCATTTTATCCAGGAAAAAAATACATTTTCCATTAAGAAAAAACAGTTCTTATAAGAAAAAAGACGATTCTCAAACGTATATTATAATGAGCGGGTTTCGAATGTCTGTCTTCTCTGACCGAGAAAAGTGAATAATTAGGATCTGTTAAAATGGAATTGTTTAAAAAGGAGGTAACATAAGTATGAAGAAAACACGAAAAAGAATTTCATTGGTCTGCCTGCTGCTTGTCTGCACAATAATGGTTTCGATCACCGGCTGTTCTGCAGAGGTAAAGGAGGTACAGGCCCGGAATCTGATGGAAAGTATTTCAGCAAATCATGTGGATGTCCCGGAGGATCTCAGCTCGCAGAATGCAGATGTAACCGATTTCGCCGTCCGTCTTTTCAAAGCAGGGGAACAAAGCGGCAAGAACACTTTAATCTCCCCCCTGTCTGTTCTCTGTGCCCTGGCAATGACTGCCAACGGAGCCGAAGGGAAAACACGGAAACAGATGGAAGCTGTTCTTGGCATGACTGCGGAAGAGTTGAATCTGTACCTTTACAACTACAGGAACCATCTTCCACAAAGCGAAAAATATAAACTAAGTCTTGCCAATTCCATCTGGTTTACCGAAGATGAACGTTTTACGGTAAATCCGGACTTCCTGCAGACCAATGCCGATTACTACAATGCCGATATTTATAAGGCACCTTTTAATGACGGGACCTGCAGCGACATCAACAACTGGGTAAAAGAAAAAACCGATGAAATGATTCCAGAGATTCTGGACCGTATTCCCCAGGACGCAGTGATGTATCTGGTCAATGCCCTGGCCTTTGAAGCGGAGTGGTCAGAAATATATGAAGAAAATCAGGTGAGAAAGGGACAGTTTACCAGAGAAGACGGAACCGGACAAGATGTGGACTTCATGTACAGTACCGAAGGCATTTATCTTGAAGACGAAAAAGCATCCGGCTTTGTGAAATATTACAATGGCGGCAAATACGCCTTTGCTGCTCTGCTTCCCAATGAAGGGATAAGTGTATCCGACTACATTGCTTCTCTGGACGGCCAATCACTGCATCAGCTGCTGACAAATCCCGCAGAAACCACCGTCCAGGTCTCCATACCAAAATTTGAAACGGAATACGATGTGGAAATGTCTGATATTCTGAAAGAAATGGGTATGCCCCTGGCCTTTGATGAGGACCTTGCAGAATTCGGAAAACTGGGCAGTTTTGCAAACCGCAATATCGCCATCAGCCGTGTCCTTCACAAAACCTTTATCTCCGTAGGTGAAAAGGGGACTAAGGCCGGTGCCGCAACCGTTGTTGAGATGAATGAATGCGGTGCCACAATGCCGTCGGAAGATCCAAAAGAAGTATACCTGGACAGACCCTTTGTATACATGCTGATCGACTGTGAAAACAATATCCCGTTCTTTATGGGGACCATGATGGATGTGGAGGAGTAGGGACTTTTTGTTCCAGTTCCCGTTTCAGTCCTTCCATCTCCTTCCGGGACACACTCTCGTTCAGATCCAAAC
>JALETI010000197.1 GCA_022781515.1 Lachnospiraceae bacterium | reverse complement strand
TTGGGAATAACTAAGTCATATAAATCCGAATAATCGCTAAGCTTTAATTCAATCTGGTTTGAAAGCATGATAACCTCCACGAATCATTTGCTTACATTGTACCATTTATATGATTAATATACCACTTTTTCAGTGGCCTCCTATAGGCGGTGAGTAATAAATTTGTATCAGTGGCGGGGGGGCAATCCTCCATCTGATATATGCTCCGCGAGGATGCGCACGGATTCGAATAGGAAAATGTTTGCTTGGCAAACCGAATCCGGCGCCAAATCTCCGCAAGCGTCGATTTGAATTCTCTGATGTGTGCTATAATAGTGACTATTATAGATACAAAATATACTTTAAAAAAAATTCAAAAAACTGTTGACAAATTTCCAGACTTCATGTACAATACTAATTGTTCCGAGGAGAACAGAAAAAAGAAAAAGTAAGATATTCGAGTGTGGCTCAGTGGTGGAGTATCGCCTTGCCAAGGCGAGGGTCGCGGGTTCGAATCCCGTCTCGCGCTTAATAAAAAAGATGGTTACATTGTAACCATCTTTTTTTGTTGAGTCCAGGATCATATTCTTTTGTCTCTGGTCAGAAAAGAATCCGAATGACATTGGTGTAAATTCTTTATAATCACATTGCTTTTTGAAATAATAGAGTGTTAATACATAAAAAACATACACACATTTTGTAAAAGTGTGTATGAAAATATTGTATTTTTTAATATAAGTGCTATAATTTTGATGATGAGGTAAAAAAAGGTTTGTCCCATGATACTAAGTGTGGATTTTAATTAAAAAAGAAAGTTAGTGAATACATGGATACTAGAGCACTTGCAAAACAAGTTATCATTGAAAAGAAAGGTGTTGCTAAAGCGGCAGATTTTGTTGCAGCAGGAATACCTTCTGTCGATGTTGTAAATATGTGCAATGTCGGATATCTTGACCGTATCCGGCATGGTTATTATCAACTTGCAGAGGGGGATTCATCTTCAGAAGAACAGCTTCTTGCAATACTGATTCCAGAAGGAATTGTCTGCGTAGAATCTGCTCTTTTTCATTATGGATATAGTGACTTTGCTCCTCGTAAATGGTCTATTGCTGTACCTAGAACCGTGTCTCGAACAAAACTGGATGTAGACGTACTTGTTTTGTCCGTGTCTCGAACAAAACTGGATGTAGACGTACTTGTTTTGCAAACTTACTATGTCCAAACGGACCTATATGAGCTTGGTAGAATAACCGACGACTTTGATGGGGTTATGCTTCCTGTATATGATCGAGAACGTACAATTTGTGATTGTTTTAAATATCGATCGAGGCTGGACAGTGAAATATTTAGTAAAGCACTGAATGCTTATGCGAATGATGCGGAGAAAAATCTACAAAATCTCTCTATATATGCAAAAAAATTAAGAGTGTATAAAAAAGTTACCGAACTGATGGAGGTGCTGTTAAATGGCTGATATTGCTGATCTGTGCTTGCACGGTTAAAAAACAAAAGCAAAAAAAGTGGAAGAAGCTATCAGCTTTGCCTGCAGTTTTTTTGTCAGGAGGAGTTTCTACGCCGCTTGGAGAAATCCAAGTATGCTGAAAATCTTGTTCTAAAAGGCGGATTGTTCATCTACTCTGTTACCAACTTTGATAGTCGTGTAACCGTGGATGTAGATTTCCTGCTTAAGAAAGTTCCCAATACCCCAGAGCAGCTTGAGAAAGTACTGGAAGAAATCATTGCCATACCTACCGGGAATGACTTTGTGGTATTTGAAATTACAAATATTGCGCCTATCGCTATTGCAAAAAAATACACTGGTATTGGTGCCTCTTTAATAGCAAGAATCAAAAATACCAAAACTCCGTTTAGTATTGATTTTGGTGTGGGAGATGTTATTGTACCGAATCAGGAGAAACGCAAAATTCCAACTCAGTTGGAAGATTTTGCAGCCCCTATGGTGAATACATATTCCCTTGAAACTACTATCGCTGAAAAAATAGATGCAATTCTCAGTCTGATGGAGTTTTCCAGCCGTATGAAGGATTATTATGATATCTACTATCTTGCAAACAAATTTGACTTTGACGGTTTCATATTGACCAATGCTATGAGAAAAACCTTTGAAAATCGTGGTCATACTTTTACTGTTGAGCAATTTTACCAGGTTATGACTTTTGATAATAACGAAAGCATGCAAAAAAAGTGGAGAGCATTCTGTCGTAAGATAGATACAAAAACGGATGATTATAGTACTGTACTTCAGACGATTAAAGTATTCCTGACTAAACCATTTACAACGGCAATCGATGGATCCTATTTCAACGAACAGTGGATTGCTACTGACAATATATGGTGTCAAGAGCAGTAAAGGTGAAAAGAAAATGGAACAATGTAAACCAATAGTCCAAATAGAAAGGTAAACGATATTACAGGGGGAGGAACCCTTATGACACCGGAAGAAAAAGCAAGGAAAATAGTGGATGGAAAGCTAGAACAATCCGGATGGGTAATACAGGATTTAGCCATGGTTAACCCTATGGCTTCATTAGGTGTTGCTGTTCGTGAGTATCCAACAAGTACCGGTCCTGTAGATTATGCTTTGTTTGTAGAAGGAAAACCGGTTGGGGTTGTTGAAGTAAAGAAAGATGATGCAGGAGAGAATATCACAGTCGTAGAAAAGCAGTCAGGTAGATATGCGAACAGTAAGTTTAAATATGTTAATGTAAATTACCATATCCGTTTTGCATATGAGGCGACCGGAAAACTGACCCGTTTTACAGATTATAATGATTTGAAATATCGTTCCAGAAAGGTGTTCTCATTTCATAGACCAGAAACATTGAAAAAACTTTTAGAACAACCGGATACAATCAGGAATTATATGAAAAAGTTTCCGGATTTCGATACAACAGGATTCAGAGCTTGTCAGATTAAAGCGATTGAGAATTTGGACAAGTCTTTTGCAGAAAACAGGCCGAAGGCTTTGGTGCAGATGGCTACAGGTGCAGGTAAGACTTTTACCGCAATAACAGCGGCCTATCGTTTACTGAAATATGCGAAAGTAAACAGGATAATGTTTCTTGTAGATACAAAATCTTTGGGAGAACAGGCAGAAAGAGAATTTCTTGCCTATATGCCAAATGATGATAACCGTTCATTTTCTCAGATATATGGTGTTCGACGTCTGAAAAATTCTTACATACCAAAAGATGTGCAGATTTGTATCAGCACAATTCAACGTATGTATTCTATTTTAAAAGGAGAGGAACTGGATGAGTCTGTAGAAGAAGAGTCCATGTACGAACAGATATCTGCAGACACACAGTCGGTAAAAGAGGTAGTTTATAATAAAAAATATCCGCCTGAATTCTTTGACTGTATTATAGTCGATGAATGTCACAGATCTATTTATAATGTCTGGAGCCAGGTATTGGAATATTTTGATTCTTTTATTATTGGTCTGACAGCGACTCCGGATAAAAGAACATTTGCTTTTTTTAACCAGAATGTTGTAAGTGAATATTCCCGTGAACAGGCAATTATAGATGGTGTTAACGTTGGTGAGGATATTTTCCTGATTGAAACACAGATTAGTAAAAATGGTGCGCAGATCCTGAAGCAAATGATAGAATATCGTGATCGTTTAACACGTGCAAAGCGCTGGAAACAGATGGATGAAGATATAACATATACAACTTCAAATCTTGATAGAGATATTGTGAATCCAAGCCAGATTCGTACGGTAATAAAGACGTTTAAAGACAATTTATTTACACAGCTGTTTCCGTATCGTAAAGAGGTTCCGAAAACTTTGATTTTTGCAAAAACAGATAGTCATGCGGATGATATTATCCAGGTAGTACGAGATGAATTTGGCGAAGGCAATGAGTTCTGTCAGAAAATCACTTGCCAGGCTGAAAAGCCAGAAAGTGTTCTTGCAAGCTTTAGAAATGATTACTATCCTCGTGTTGCAGTAACTGTAGACATGATTGCTACTGGAACAGACGTAAAACCGATTGAATGTCTGATTTTTATGAGAGATGTCCGCAGTAAAAATTACTTTGAACAGATGAAAGGTAGAGGAACACGTACGCTTAATAAGGATGATCTAAAAAAAGTAACTCCTTCCGCAACAGAAAACAAAGACCATTTTGTAATTGTGGACGCTGTGGGCGTTACAAAGTCCGAAAAAACTGAAACAAGAACATTGGAACGAAAACCAACAGTGAGCATGAAAGAGCTGATGCTGAATGTTGCAATGGGTTCTAAAGATGAAAATACTCTTATTTCTTTGGCTAACCGTCTGATTCGTTTGAATAGCCAGATGTCACCCAAAGAAAGAACAGAATTTGCAGCAAATGTTGGTCTCTCTGCCGGCAATATTTCTCAGCAGCTGTTAGATGCATTTGATATTGATATACAGGCATGTCATGCAGGAATTGTTCTGAACGGTGATCAGGAACCAACGTCAGAACAGAAAGCATGTTTGGAACAGGCTAAAAACGAAATGATTAAAAGGGCAGTAGAGCCATTTTATAACCCTGAAATTAGAAATTACATTGAGAATGTTCGCAGAAGTCATGACCAGCTTATTGACAATGTAAACATTGATGAGGTAATACATGTAGGTTATGATACCGATGTTCAGGCGGCTGCAGATAGAATAATCAGTAGTTTTAAAGAATTTATTGATGAAAATAAGGATGAGATTATTGCGCTCAGAATCATTTACGATCAGCGATACAAAGATCGTCCGATGGCAATTGAACGCCTAAAGGTACTGTACGAAAAACTGAAAGCTAAAGGTGTTACAGTAGAACGCCTATGGGACTGTTATGCCATTAAGAAACCGGAAAGGGTAAAAAAAGGTACATTGGCAATACCTGTAGACCTGATTTCTATTATCCGTTTTGAAATGGGTTATACGGATAATCTTACGCCTTTTATCGATAAAGTGAACTATAACTTCATGCAATGGACGCTCAGACGTAATGCAGGTGCAATTCATTTTACAGAAGAACAGATGGAATGGCTTCGTATGATCAAAGACCATATTGCGTCATCTTTGAGTATTGAACCGGAGGATTTGGATTTAAGTCCCTTTGATCATAAAGGCGGTCTGGGAAGATTCTATGATGTGTTTGGTGATTCATACGAAAGTATTTTGCAGGAAATGAATGTGGAATTGGTGGCATAAGGAGAAAGAATGCAACAAATAGAGTTAGGAACAATACTTAAAATTGAAAAAGGTAAGAAGCCTTTGAATCAAAGTACGGAATGCGGTGATGGAATGTTGCCGTATGTAGACATCCAGGCTTTTGAGAAAGGTGAAATTAATAATTATACTGATGGAGTAAAATGTTTGTCGTGTAAAGATGGAGATATATTGATCGTATGTGATGGTTCTCGTTCTGGTTTGGTAGGAAAAGCTATAAAAGGTTATGTTGGCTCGACACTTGCTAAAATATCAGCAGAAGGAATCTTGAATGATTATTTATTTTATTTTGTTCAAGGTAGGTATGCTTTGTTAAACACTAATAGAAAAGGAACAGGTACGCCACATCTTAAAATGGAATTATTGAAAGCTCAAAAGTTAGTTGTTCCTTCTTTGGAAAAGCAACAGGAAATAGTTTCTCATATTGAAGAATTGCTTTCTCAACTTGATTCTGGTGTGGAAATTTTAAATAAAATAAAAGCACAGTTAAAAGTGTATCGTCAGGCAGTTTTGAAGGATTCATTTCAAGGAATAGACAAACAAGTTATGATAGGAAATATTACTGATTCACGACTCGGCAAAATGCTTGACAAAGAAAAAAATACGGGAATTCCACGTAAGTATTTAAGAAATGTAAATGTTAGGTGGCTCAAATTTGATTTAACCGATTTGCTTGAAATGAAAATAGAAGAAAGTGAAGTCGAAAAATATACTATTAAAAAGGATGACTTGGTTATATGTGAAGGTGGGGAACCAGGGCGTTGTGCCGTTTGGGAAAATGACGAGTCGATTTTTTACCAAAAAGCTATTCACCGTGTACGTTTTACAGATGGATCTAATCCAAAGTTTTATATGTATTATTTGTGGTTTGCCGCTCAAATAGGAGGTCTACGTCCTTATTTCACAGGGACAGGGATAAAACATCTTACCGGACAATCACTTTGTAAAGTACTTGTGCCTACAGCAGAACGTTCTACTCAAGATAAGATTGTGATGAATATAGAGGAGCGACTTTCAACTTGTGATTTTATAGAGAAAATGGTTGATGACGCTTTGCAGCGAGTCAATGCTTTAAGACAAAGCATTCTAAAGAAATCATTTGAAGGAGGATTATTATGATGCCGACTATTACAGACTGGTTGATGGTCGTAATAACAGCAGTTTATGTTATAGCAACGATCGCCATATGCTGGGCAAATATCAATTCTGCAAAAGCAACCAGAGAGCAATTGGCAGAATCTAAACGTCAGTTTGATGAAAATAATAGAGCATTTGTGACGGTGACGTTTGAAATTATTAGAAGCGGATTAGCAGTATTGAACATTCAAAACCTTGGTCACCGAATTGCTCAAAATGTTAAAATTCAAATTGATAAGGATTTTCTTGATAACATTCCAGATACAAGAGATAAGGAACATTTAGAAAAACTGTGTGCATCTTCTTTTACATTAGGAATAGAAAAAAGTTGGTATATTTGTTTGGGAAGTCATTTAGATTTGGATAAATTGGGAGAACGAATTCTTAGAATTGACATCTGTTATAAAGATGCGCAGTCAGAATACAAAGAATCCACCACAATTGACTTAACGCAGTATTTTTGGTCGTTGATTTACAATTCTCCGACAGAAGATTTATATCAAGAAACAAAAAGAATTTCTAAAGCAATACAGTCTATAGATAAATCCATTCAAAAATTACAACAGAAAAAAGATACATTTGAACAAATCGAGGAGAGTAATCGTGAGTGAGCAGACAGCAGCAATAATTTCAAAAGTGTGGGGGATGTGTTCTCCATTGAGAGATGATGGCGTTGGATATGGCGATTATCTTGAGCAACTGACATATTTAATCTTTCTGAAAATGTCAGATGAATATTCAAAACCTCCATATAAAAAAGATACAGGTATTCCGGCTGGTTATGGTTGGTCAGATATGTGTAACCTGAAAGGTGCAGAACTGGAAGAGCAATATAAAAAGACACTGGAAAAGCTTGGCGAACAATCTGGTATCTTAGGAAAGATTTTTAAAGGGGCAACAAATAAAATCAGTAACGCAGCCATTCTTTACCGTGTAGTACAGATGATTGACGGAGAAAAATGGGTTTCCATGTCATCAGACGTTAAGGGCGAAATTTATGAAGGTTTACTGCAGAAAAATGCAGAAGATATTAAAAGCGGTGCGGGTCAGTATTTTACTCCAAGACCTTTGATCCGAGCTATGGTTCGTTGTATGCGTCCGGAGCCTATGAAAACGATTGCAGACCCTTGCTGTGGAAGCGGTGGTTTTTTCCTTGCAGCTCAGTCATTCATTGCAGATCCGGACAACTATACACTGGATAGAGAGCAAAAAGAATTTCTGAAGAACGAAACATTCTACGGTAATGAACTTGTTGGAATGACTTTTAAAATGGCGTTGATGAACCTCTATCTTCATAATATTGGTGATATTTATGGAAATGTTCCTGTTACATTAGGAGATGCTTTGCTGACTGATCCGGGATACAGAGTGGATTATTGTTTAACAAACCCGCCATTTGGCAAAAAATCCTCTATGACCTTTACAAATGAAGAAGGAGAACAGGAAGAGGATGAGCTTGTTTACAATAGACAGGATTTCTGGACAACCACATCTAATAAACAGCTTAATTTTTTACAGCATATCAATACAATTTTAAAAGCTACAGGAAAAGCAGCAGTTGTTGTTCCGGATAATGTATTATTTGAAGGTGGAGCAGGAGAAATTATTCGCCAGAAACTTCTTCAGACTACAGATTTACACACAATTTTGCGTTTGCCGACCGGTATTTTCTACAAACAGGGTGTAAAAGCAAATGTAATCTTCTTTGATAGGAGTCCGGCAAGTGCGGAAAGACAGACAAAAGAAATCTGGATCTATGATTTCAGAACCAATATTCATTTTACTTTGAAAAAGAATCCGATGCAGGACAAAGACTTGGATGACTTTGTTGCCTGTTATCATCCGGAAAACCGTCATATAAGAAAAGAAACATGGTCAGAAGAGAATCCGGATGGCCGTTGGCGTAAATTCTCTGTACATGAAATTTTAAAACGAGATAAGACAAGTCTGGATATTTTCTGGATTAAAGACAGAGCGCTTGCTGATTTAGATAACCTTCCTGATCCGGATGAGCTTGCAGGAGATATTATTGAAAATCTGCAGAGTGCTTTGGAAAGTTTTAAGGAGCTGCAGGAATGGTTGAAGTAAAGGAGAGTGTACTTTTGACAAAATGTTATTTTTCTAATCTACGAGCAATTACTATTTCAGAGTTGAAAATGGCACGAAAAAAAGTGTGCATCGCAGTTGCCTGGATTAATTTTGAAGTATATTACCCTACATTTTCTGAACTGCTCTCACGACGGGTTAGTGTACAGATTATTGTAAATAATGATAGTAATAATGTTCGGTATAAAGATCAAATTGATAGTTTAATTTGCTTAGGTGCAAGAATTATTATGATTAATGCAAGTGGAACGATGCACCATAAATTTTGTATCATAGATGAGAGCAGGTGCCTATTCGGATCATATAATTGGACGACTAATGCAGAATTTAGAAATATAGAAGATTTGAATATTTGTGATGAACCTCAACTTGTCAATAGCTATTTACAAGAATTTATTGCATTAAGAGACCTCTCAGAAAAAGATCTTAAATTATTAAGAAATCCTGCTAAATGTAATACCTGCAGGAATCCTAAAATGAATATTCTTATTTTTGAACAGGATGGATACTATCATACAAAGATACAAAAAATGGAATTGTGTGGCTGTGGTTACCACTGGTACAATCCAGAGTATTATGATATCTCCGTATATATAAATTTTAACGGTATTATTGAAAAATATGAAAAAGACATAGAAGATTTTTATCAATACAACGATGAAAAATTTTTAGAAAAAAGAAAAGCGGAAATGGATTTTGAGATAGCTATGTATTGGTCAATGGTTAGGAAAAATAGATTTGGTTTTGAAATTATCCATGCTGTAGGAAAACCAGGTTCTAGGATGTATGGACGACACGATGAGGAACACTTTTATCAAATGATTTGGAAAGAGAGAGGAATGGAAAACTTTATTCCTGATGAAATATAAAGAGATGAATATATATAATCTGATATTTATCTAAGAAAGATTCCTGATGTTGAACAGATGTAAGCCATCGTTGGAGATAAAAAGAGAAAATTGTTCTTATAATATGCATACTGGGTATGAGAGTTCCTGATCAATCCATTTATAAAGTCAATCGATGGATCCTGTTTCAGCGAACAGTGGATTGCTGCTGATAATATATGGTGTCAACAGCAGTAAAAGATATGAATATATATGTTTGTTTGTGTTGCAAAAAAAATCTTGCTATTAAGTCCCTCTGCGTGATAAAATAACCCGGAGATGTTTTACGAATCCGTGAAAAGAGATATCTTAGTGGAGAAGTTATATGAGAAAAATTGGTTTTGACAATGAAAAATACCTGAATATGCAGTCAGAGCATATCAGAGAACGTATCGCACAATTTGGCGGTAAACTGTACATGGAGTTTGGCGGAAAGCTGTTTGATGATTACCATGCTTCCCGTGTACTTCCCGGTTTTCAGCCTGACAGCAAACTGCAGATGCTGTTGAAGCTGAAGGAGCAGGCTGAAATTGTGATTGCAGTCAGTGCAGGTGCAATTGACAGCAATAAGCGCCGTGGCGATATCGGTATCACCTACGATATGGAAGTTCTGCGTCTGATCGACCTGTTCCGCAGCGTCGGACTGTATGTGGGCAGTGTGGTTGTGACCCAGTATAATGGACAGCAGTCTGCCGATGCGTTTATCAGAAGGCTGCAGGATATGAAGATTCAGGCATACAGACATTATCTGATTGAGGGTTATCCTTCCAATATTCCGCTGATCGTCAGTGAAGATGGCTATGGAAAAAATGATTATGTGGAAACCAGCCGTTCTCTGATTGTTGTAACCGCACCCGGCCCGGGCAGCGGCAAGATGGCGGTTTGTCTGTCCCAGTTATACCATGAACATCAGAGAGGCATTCAGGCCGGATATGCGAAGTTTGAAACTTTCCCCATCTGGAACCTTGCCTTGAAACACCCTGTGAATGTGGCATATGAAGCAGCCACTGCGGATCTGAAAGATGTCAACATGATCGATCCGTTCCATCTGGAAGCTTATAATAAAGTGACTGTAAATTATAACCGTGATGTTGAGATTTTCCCTGTCCTGCAGGCAATTTTTCAGAAAATATATGGATCCTCTCCTTATAAATCCCCCACAGACATGGGTGTGAATATGGCGGGTAACTGTATTTTTGATGATGAGGCCTGTAAAGAAGCGTCCAGACAGGAAATTCTTCGCAGATATTATATTGCACTCTGCGAAAAGAAGAAGGGTGCCGATAAAACAGAGGAAGTGGATAAGCTGAAACTTCTGATGAATCAGGAAGGACTGAAAGCAGAGGACCGCATAGTTGCCTGTGCAGCCAGAAAGAAAGAGGAAGAAACTGGTGAACCGGCTGCTGCCATGGAACTTCCCGATGGACGCATTGTTATCGGCCGCAATAAGGAACTGCTGGGTGCTGCATCCGCCATGCTGCTGAATTCTCTGAAAGAGCTGGCAGGAATTCCGGATGAAGTGGATCTGCTGGATTCTGCAGTAATCAAACCGGTACAGGAATTGAAGGTAAGCTATCTGGGCAATCAGAATCCGAGACTCCATACCGATGAAGTGCTGGTGGCTCTTTCCGTCAGTGCCGCATCCAATGAAAATGCAGCCAAAGCAATGAAATGTCTGCCCCTGCTGCAGGATTGCGATGCCCATTGTTCGGTTATTCTGTCACCGGTGGATGCGGATATTTTCAGAAGACTGCATATCAATATGACCTGCGAACCCAAATATCAGAACAATAAATTGTTCCATCTGTAAGGATGATATAAAAAACACTCCGGATAAGAGCAGATTTCACTTGACAAGTGCTTTTATTTGGAGTATTTTATCTATATACTTTAATATATTAAACCGTTGATGGAGAGCAAGTAAGGTTATCAGGAAATCACAGAGAGCTGCAGGTGCTGAGATTGCAGCAGGGAATGATAATTCCGAATGGACTTCAGAGGGCAGCAGCCGGGATCCGAACCCGTTATCAAGTCGGCATGCATGATGGTGCATGACAGAGTGGACAATTCGTCAATGTGAGTGGTACCGCGGTAGTTGATTTCTAACCGTCTCAGTTTTAACTGAGGCGGTTTTTTGTAATTCACGGCGATTTGATCTGCATACCATTCGAAATGTAAACAACATATATATGGAGGAAAAAAGTATGAAAAAGAGATTTGTGGCATTGATGTTAACTTCTATGATGGCAATGAGTTTACTGGCAGGATGCGGCGGCAGCAGCTCCAATGAAACAAAACCCGCAGACAGCCAGGAAGCAGAAGGAGATTCCTATGTGGTTGGTATTTCCCAGTTTGCAGAACATGGTTCCCTGGACAACTGCCGGATCGGTTTTCTGGAAGGTCTGGCAGAGGCAGGCATTGAAGAAGGAAAAAATCTGGAAGTGATTTTTGACAACGCACAGGCAGATACCGGTGCTGCAGCTACCATCGCTTCCAATATGGTTTCAAAAAAAGTGGATCTGATCTGCGCCATTGCAACACCGTCTGCAGCAGCAGCTTACAATGCATGTATGGAAGCCGATATTCCTGTGGTTTATTCCGCAATTTCCGATCCTGTTGCAGCAGGACTGGCGAAAGAGGACGGCACTTCCACAGGCAATATTACAGGTACATCCGATGTCCTTCCGGTAAAAGCTCAGCTGGAAATGATCCGTGCCATGATGCCGGAAGCTTCTAAGATTGGTATTATTTATACGACCAGTGAAGAAAATTCCATCAGTACCATTGCAACCTACAAAGAAATGGCAGCAGCATATAATTTTGAAATTGTGGATGCAGGTATCAGCGCAACCAGCGAAGTGGAAATGGCAGCAGCCGATCTGGTGACCAAGGTTGACTGTATCTGCAACCTGACGGACAATACAGTGGTTCAGGCACTTCAGGTGGTACTGGCGAAAGCAAATGATGCAAAAATTCCTGTATTTGGCAGCGAAGTGGAACAGGTTAAGAATGGCTGTGTAGCTTCCATGGGTATCGACTATGTGGCTTTGGGTAAGGTTACCGGTGAAATGGCGGCAAAGGTTCTGAAAGGTGAAAGCAAAGCATCTGACATGAAATTTGAAACAGCAGAAGAAGCAGAACTTTATATCAATACAGCAGCAGCAGAAAAAATCGGAATGATTCTGGACGAGGAATACGTTGCAGGTGCGGCAGAATCCTTCTCAGAAATTACAGTGGATTAATTTGCAGAGGGTTCAGAACGATTCTGAATCGGCTCCATAAGATTATGGGATAAAAACAGAACATGACTGATTTGAAATGATTTTATTTCAAATCAGTCTTTCTGTATGATATGGGAATCATCCTGTATCCCGTAAAATACAATCGTTGAAAAAGTTTGTGAGGTAAGATTCATGACATTAATATTAAGTGTTCTGGAACAGGGCCTGATCTATGCGATTATGGCCATGGGTGTTTATATCACCTATAAAATTCTGGATTTTCCGGATATGACCGTGGATGGAAGTTTTCCCATGGGTGCGGCAATTACAGCATTGATGATCAGTAAAGGGATGAATCCGCTGATTACCCTTCCTATCTGCTTTGCCATGGGACTTCTGGTGGGAACATGTACCGGTGTGATCCATGTAAAACTGGGAGTCAGAGATCTGCTGTCCGGTATTATTATGTTTACCGGTCTGTACAGCATCAATCTCCGTATTGCAGGAAGAGCCAATCTTCCGATTTTTGATAAAGTCACAATTTTTGACAACAGCATCACAGAAAAGCTTCCGGATGCTTTGACTTCTTTCCGCCGGGTACTCATTATACTGGCAATTGTTCTGGTGGTGAAGTACATACTGGACTGGTATCTGAGAACCCGTTCCGGATTTCTGCTCCGTGCAGTCGGCGACAATGAAACCATTGTAACGGCCATGGGTGTGGATAAAGGACTTATAAAAATTATGGGACTGGCTTTGGGAAATGGTCTGGTCTGCATGTCCGGCTGTATCTTTGCACAGCAGCAGCGATTCTTTGATATCTCTTTCGGTACCGGTACTGTCGTAATCGGTCTTGCCAGCGTTATTATCGGCACCAGTCTTCTGAAGAATGCTTCCTTTATGCGGGCCACTTCCGCAGTTATCGTTGGTTCTCTGATTTACAAAGCCTGTGTGGCCATTGCAATCCGTTATATGGACTCTCAGGATCTGAAACTCGTAACTGCAGTATTATTCCTGATCATTCTGGTGGTAGGTCGGGAAAGAAAGAAGAAGGTGAAAGCAGATGCTTGAATTACAGCATATTAATAAGTATTATAATCCAGGCACCGTCAATGAACTTTGTCTGTTCAGGGATTTTAACCTGACGGTAAATGATAAGGAGTTTGTATCTGTGGTCGGCAGCAATGGTTCCGGCAAAACGTCCATGCTGAATGTGATCTGCGGAAGCATTGATGTGGATGCAGGTAAAATTCTTTTTAACGGAGAAGATTTTACAAGACAGAAGGACTTTATGCGCACACGGAAGATCGGACGTGTTTATCAGGATCCGGCAAAAGGAACCTGCCCGTCCATGACCATTCTGGAAAATCTTTCCATAGCAGATAACAAGGGAAAATCCTTTAATCTGAAACGAGGTCTGAAAAAAGAGAAAACCGATTACTACAAAGAACTGCTCCATGGATTGAATCTGGGGCTGGAAGATAAACTGGAGACAAAGGTAGGGGCATTGTCCGGCGGGCAGCGTCAGACCCTGGCTTTGCTGATGGCAACCATGACGCCCATTGAATTGCTGATTCTGGATGAACATACGGCAGCACTGGATCCCAAAACAGCAGAAATTGTCATGGAACTGACCGACCGCATTGTAAAAGAAAAACAGGTTACCACACTGATGGTAACCCACAATCTCCGTTATGCGGTGGAATACGGTAATCGTCTGCTGATGATGCATCAGGGAAATGTAATTATGGATAAAAAAGGCGATGAAAAGGCAGCCATGAAAACCGACGAGATTCTGAAGGTATTTAATGAAATCAGTATCGAGTGCGGGAATTAAAAACAGGATAGAAGAGAGATAGAAACTGCCGGGAGATGATCCCGGCAGTATTTCTGCAAATCAGGAGGTGGTTGACATGTGTAAAGCGATAGCAGATATGAGAAGTGAAGAACGGACAGAAGGACGTAGGGAAGGCATAAAGGAGGGCATAAAGAAGGGCATAAAGGAAGGCATATTGGAGGCGAATAAAGCCACTGCTTTGAGAATGCTGAAAAAAGGTGAATTTTCATATGAAATGGTTGCAGAAATGACGGAACTATCTCTTGAAGAGGTGAACATTTTAGCAGGGAATAATAACTCGGATGTGGAAAAACTTTAAGATCCGAGTTTGCATAGAGTTTCACGGGAAATGATGCTGTGCTTTCCTGAATATAGATATAACAAAAAAGGTTCTGATATCAATCAGAACCTTAAAAATAAAAAAGAAGCGCGAGACGGGATTCGAACCCGCGACCCTCGCCTTGGCAAGGCGATACTCCACCACTGAGCCACTCGCGCATATGCTATCTTTTGTATCTTGAAACCTTTTCTTACGTATCTTTCAATTCCTATGTAACTCAGGTTTCTTTTGTTTGTTCCCCTCGGAACAGTACCTATCATACTACATCGTATTCCTTTTGTCAACTGTTTTTTAAAATTATTTTCAAAAAAAATGAAATAATTTGAAAAACAGATACTTTTCGACAGAATATGCAAAATTATGTTGGATTTTGAACAAATTGTATGTTTGAAAAAACATTTACTTTTATGCAGCCTGTATCATGATTGCTGCTGAAATATATGCTAATGTAATAATGTGATGATACAAGGGTCAAAAGGTCATGTATTTCATGCTTGCATGATAATACGTGACTTTGGGACCCGCAAAACATGAAAAAGTAGCCATTTTTCCTGGAAAAATGAGCGGATTTTTCATGTTTTCAGGATTTCGAGAGCGTAAAACGCGGAGAAATCCGTTTGTATCATGGGGTCAAAACCTTTTGACCCCAACATCATGTGATACGAGTATAAGCCATACTGATAAACTTTATATTATTCTTTTTTAAATTTCCATCTGCGGCGTTGTTGTCAATCACCGTAGCCACCGCTACGCCTCATTCCTCCACCTTGCAGAATGAAAATTTATCCTGCGTTTAACATAAAGATATTAAATATGGCTTATACTGGTATGATCCACACTAAATAACACTATTCATTGCATAATGTAAGGAGCATGAAACATGAAAACTACATATGAAGTTTTGGCAGCAGAACAGATAAAAGCGTATTTTAACAGACTGGGTATTTCAATTGAAGGTGATGGATTTCCCGAACCTTCAATTGGTCTGCTGAATCAGTTGATTGAAGCACACCAGAAAACGATTCCCTTTGAAAATCTTGAGGTTTATTTTCAGAAACTACCCCTTTCTCTGGAAATGCAGGATCTGTATGAAAAAATAATTGTGAGAAAACGGGGAGGCTATTGTTTTGAATTGAACGGGCTTTTTATCTGCCTTCTTCGTTCTCTGGGATTTGATGCATGGAGCTGCTTGTGCAGAGTAATACGGGGGCGGGATATGATTCGCCCGGTATCCCATAGAGGAAATATCATTAAAATAGAAGGAAAACTGTATTTTTGTGATGTGGGTTTCGGAGGTCCCATGTCCTGCCATGCTGTTTTGCTGGAGAGCGGGCTCCATCAGCAGATTGGGGAAGAAGAGTTCTGGCCGGTGGAGGAAGAAAATGGATGGTGGTCTCTGATGCGTTATAAAAAGGGAAGTCAGGATGATTACGATGCTGAAAAAGAAACCGGAGAACAGATGGAGCTGATGTTCCAGTCCGCACAGGCAGATCCGGTGGATTTTATTCCGTTGAATCTTTTCCTGACCGATAATCCGGAATCCTTATTCCGCAGTGCATTCATAGCCAATATCCGAACCGATCATGGGTACAGGAATATTCAGGATATGATATTTACCGTGAAAGAAAATGGCGTAGTTACCAGAAGGGAACTGTCAGATGAGGAAGAACGAATGAAGGTTTTGAAAACGTATTTTGATATCGTACTGTAATTGAAATGGCGCAGAATAAATCGATTCTTTCGGGGAATACAACTACATCGAATAATAATTAGCCAGCCACATCATTTGTCTGATTTTTTTATTATTCGATGTATTATAATATTCACAGTCTGTTATGTTATGCAAATGACGGATTATTCTGAAAACGTATATCTGACTGCATTGCCGGAACCATCTCCGGTCATGATTACCAGATCACCTTCTGCATTTTCATTGACTTCCATGATGGGAAAACGTCCATTTTCCTGTACATATTTTTCAGGGTCTTCGCAGCGGACTTCCATAAATTCTTTTTTTGAATGTTTTTCACCGCCGCAGGGGTTGATATCCTCGACATACACTTCATATACTTTCATTTTGCATACCTGCCTTTCTCTGAAATATGTTACTGTTCAGAGCCAAAACACAGTGTTTTCGAGGGTGGCTCTGAACAGTAACTAAAATACAATCAGTATATCAGATTTTTTGTTTTTTTAAAAGATTTTTCTGTTACAAATTTCTATAAAAGTCCCGGACAGCAGCCATGTGACGAAGCCTGGCTGCATGGAATTATTTGACCTTGAGCTGAGCAGCACAAAACATAAAGTCATTCATGTATAGGATACTATAATAAGAAAGAGAGGACAGAAACTGTGATAAGTTACATCAGATCACGTTTATTTGAACTTCAGGATGAAACATACCGGACATTTCATGCAAAACTGATGCCGGGAGTGGACAGAGAATGTATAATCGGTGTGAGAACTCCGTTATTGAGAACATTGGCAAAAGAACTTGCGAAAATGGATGGAATAGAAGAGTTTCTTCAGGATCTGCCCCATGCATATTATGATGAGTACAATTTGCACGGATTTCTGATTTCAGAGTGCAAAGAATATGAGAAAGCAGTAAAATATGTGGATGCACTGCTTCCCTATGTGGATAACTGGGCAACCTGTGATCTGCTCCGTCCAAAAGCTTTTAAGAAAAATCGCTCTCGGCTGGAACAGGATATTATACGCTGGATGGCATCGGATCATACCTACACCATCCGCTTTGGAATTGAAATGGTCATGTCACATTTTCTGGATAAAGATTATGACGCCAATTGGCTGGAGAGAGTATCTGTCATTCGGAGTGAGGAATATTATGTCAATATGATGATTGCCTGGTTTTTTGCAACTGCACTGGCAAAGCAGTGGGACGATGCGGTAGTGTATCTTGAGAATCAGAAGCTGGATTTGTGGGTGCACAATAAAACCATCCGGAAGGCAGTGGAGAGTTACCGGATTACCGATGAACAGAAGGCGTATCTGAGAGGTATGAAAAGAAAGTGAACGGAGCCTTGATATAAAATGGATATCTGATATAATAAGGCAGTATTCACATCGTACTCCGGTAATCTTACCAGTACATCGAATAATTAATATCAGACAAGTAATATGGTTGGTTAATTATTATTCGCGGTACCAGGCGTGGATTGACACAACAGGGGAACATGATGACAGGAAAGGGGAATATAAATGCTTTCTGTAGTAATCCCGGCTTATAATGAAGAGCCGATGATAAATAAAACCGCTGATACCATCTGCAGAATTCTCAATCAGGAAAAGATTGCACATGAACTGGTTTTTGTAAACGATGGTTCGAAAGATCAGACCTGGACGGAAATCGGCAGGGCGGCAAAGGAATATCCATCTGTACGAGGGGTTTGTCTATCCAAAAATTTCGGAAAAGAGTCTGCTATATTTGCGGGTTTGTCGGAATCAAAGGGCGATTGTGTTGTTGTGATGGACTGTGATCTGCAGCATCCTCCGGAGAAAATCGTTGAGATGTACCGCAAATGGGAAGAGGGATATGAGATTATCGAAGGTGTGAAGCAAAGCCGGGGAAAAGAGAGCAGGCTTCATGCACTGGCGGCCCGGTGCTTTTATCATTTTATCAGTGAAGCCACCGATATTGATATGACCCATGCATCGGATTTCAAACTGCTGGACAGAAAAGCAGTAAATGTACTGCTGAATATTCCGGAAAAGAATGCATTTTTCCGGGCATTATCCTCCTGGGTGGGATTTCGATCCACCAATGTGGCATATGACGTGCAGGAGAGAGACGCAGGAGAATCCAAATGGTCAACGAAAGCCCTGATTCGCTATGCTATTACCAATATCACATCCTTTACCACACTGCCCATGCAGATTGTTACTTTTTTCGGAATCATCATGTTGGGAATGGGCGTGATTCTGTCCATTCAGGCTTTGTACCAGAAAATCGTGGGAGCTGCTCTGGGCGGATTTACCACGGTGATTATTCTGCAGTGTTTTTCCAGCAGTGTAATTATGATCAGTCTGGGGATTATCGGTTATTATATTGCCAAAATATTCGAAGAGGTTCAGGGGCGGCCCCGGTTTATTATTTCTGAACGGGAAGATGGAAATGGCGATGGGGAAAATTAAAAAAATCATGGGCAGATACCGGGAACTGATATCCTATCTGATTGTGGGAGGTCTGACAACGGTGGTCAGTCTCGGCACCTATTATGGATGTACCCTTACGATTCTGGATGCCGCAGTACCTCTGCAGCTGCAGGCAGCCAATGTATTATCCTGGATTGCGGCAGTGACATTTGCCTATTTTACCAACAGGAAGTACGTTTTTGAAAGTAGAAATCAGCACATGCTGAAAGAGGCAGCAGCATTTTATGCTTCCAGACTGAGCACCCTGCTGATGGACATGGGGCTGATGTTTCTGATGGTTACGATTCTGAATTGGAATGATAAAATTGCAAAGCTGATTGTACAGGTTGTGGTTACCGTTGCAAACTATGTAATCAGCAAGTTTTTTGTGTTTAAGAATTGATGACACATGATACAGATAGATCAGAGGGGGCTGCCGCACTAATTTTTATTAGTGTGCGGTCCTTTTTTCGCACATCAAGCCAGCCAGTATATCCACCACAGGTACAGAACCTGAGTCTTTGAAGTTCTAGCGCTCAAGTTCCTTTTTCCAGGGGTCGGTGCCAACGCATGAATTCGCCTGATGCGAATTCATTTGAACGGTGGGCACCTAATCTCGCAGGCCTGAAACCTGCGAGATTACCCCTTTCATACAGGAACTTTCGCTAAGACCTTCTAAAGACTCAGGCAAATGTACCTTTTTGGTGGATATCTCTGCGCTGGCTTTTGTGCTCATTTGCCTAAAAATAAAGATCAGATTCGCGACTGTGCGACAGCCCCATTTCAGCATTTTCATGAATTACAGAAGCACATCTCTTAATAATCCACTTCCTCGAAAGGCAGTACGGTATAAGCCACGGCTGCTTCTGTAGTGAGAACGGTTGCTGCAACGGATACGGCAGCGCGGAGGGCAAGAATGGAGATTCTTGCAGGATCCATGATACCGTTTTCGATCATATCGCAGTACACATCGTTTTCCGCATCATATCCGAATCCTTCCGGACTTTCCATGATCTTGTTTACCACCACAGTTCCGTCCATTCCTGCATTGGCTGCAATCTGGGCTGCGGGAAGTTTCAGTGCTTCCAGTACAATGGCAGCCCCTGTTTTCTGATCACCGGTCAGGCTGTTTACATACTTTTCAATTGCAGGATAGATGGTAAGATAAGCGGTTCCGCCGCCGGGAACGATTCCATCCTTCATGGCTGCACGGGCTGCTGAGCAGGCATCGTCCACACGCAGTCTGCGTTCCTTCATTTCTGTCTCTGTGACACCGCCGGCACGGATAACAGCGGCACCATTGGCCATTCTGGAAAGACGCATACCCAATTTCACCTTATCGGTATCTTCTTCCGCCATCTGAATCAGCGTACGAAGGTTTTCGGTGCGGATACGGATTTCTTCTTTGTCACCGCCGCCTTCCGTAATCATGGTGCTTTCCTTTTCCACTTTTACAGATGCAGCAGAACCCAGCATATCGATGGTAACTTCCCGGAGGGTCTGGTAACCATATACGTCGGAGATGACCTTTGCACCGGTTACGGTGGCAATATCTTCCAGAACTGCCTGGTGGTCATCACCGAAGGTAGGTGCCTTTACGGCAATGGTATTCAGGATTTTTTTCTGCTTATTGATGACCAGGAAGGGAAGCACATCCCCTTCAATATTTTCTGCGATGATCAGCAGAGGTCTGCCGGCTGCGCGGATATTCTCCAGCAGAGGAAGCAGATCCCGTGCATTGGAAAGAACCTTATCGGTAACCAGAATATAGGGATTTACCAGTTCTTCCTTCTGGCTGGCAGGGTTTGAAAGGAAATTGGCATTGATAAATCCGTTATCAAACTGCATGCCTGTTTTAACGGTCATGGTGGTTTCCATATCCATGGATTCTTCAACGGATATGATTCCGTTGGGGCCAAGCTGGTCAAATGCCTGGGCCACCATTTCGCCGATCTGGTTATCCTGAGCGGAAATAGAAGCAACCTGTGCAATTTCTCCATGGCTTTTTACCGGTTTTGCAGCTTTTTTCAGTTCTGCTGTACAAAGCTGTACAGCCCCTTTCATCCCTTTTCGCATTTCAATGGGGTTGGCACCGGCTGCCAGGTTCTGAATCCCCTTCTGCAGCATGAACTGTGACAAAACCGTACAGGTTGTAGTACCGTCACCGCCCTGTGCATTGACTCTGGCAGAAGCGGTTTTCACCAGCTGAACTCCCATGTTTTCAAAACGGTCGGAAAAATCAATGGAACCGGCGATGGTCGCACCATCGTTGGTAATGATATCTTTTCCGCTTCCGCCGGCGGAAGGGATCAGCACATTGCGGCCCTTCGGACCAAGTGTAGCTTTAATGGCATCAGAAAACTGATTGATACCGGAAAGAAACTTTTCTCTGGCTTCTTCCTCGTACAAAAATAATCTTGACATAATTACACTCTCTTTTTCTGTTTTATAGTATTTCTTCCGATCTGGTACAGTCGGAACAGATAATCTTTACTATTATATCACTAATTTCTTATTATGTTTAGTACTTATTGCATAATTTATGGTGTATCATACCAGACGTATAGAACCCAACTATTGTTCCTGTTCCTCCAGAAAATCCGGACTGCCGTTTTTCTTCAGACCGCGGATGACAAGCCGTTTTGCCAGATTGTAAAATAATGCAAAAATCGGGACACCGATCAGGATGCCGATGAATCCGAAAATACCGCCGAAAAGGGTGATGGAAAACAGAACCCAGAAACCGGACAGACCGATGCTATTGGAAAGGATTTTAGGGCTGATAATGTTGCCGTCAACCTGCTGCAGAATGATAATGAAAAGCAGGAAAATCAGACAGTTCTTCGGGCTGTTGATCAGGATCAGCAGTGCAGAAGGAATGGCACCGAAAAACGGACCAAAATAGGGGATGATATTGGTCACCCCAATGATTACACTGATCAGGATCACATTGGGAAATGTGGAAAACAGGGACATCATCAGGCAGAAGATATAACAGATCAGTCCTACAATCGCACTGTCAAGAATTTTCCCGGTGAAGAACCCACCGAAAGTATTGTCCACAAAAACGGCTTCTTTCAGCAGTTTTTCAGCCTGTTCCGGCTTCAGAACGGCATATAATACAGCTTTGGCCTGTTTTGCCATACGTTTTCTGTCCAGAAGAAGATAAATACAGACAATGATGCCGATCACGATATTTTTTACTACGGTGACGATGGAACCCACTGTGGAGGCGGCATTGGAAGCCGCATTGCCCATGAATCCCATCAAGGTGGGAAGCAGATCTTTGCTCATCCAGGTCTGCAGACGACCGCTGAGATCATTTACTGTTGTATTCACATAAGTTTTCAGGATCTCATTGTCGGAAAGTATATTGGAGACCCAGACAGTAAACCGTTCGATGCTGGAGGGCATGATGTTGATTAGGGTGGCAATGCTGTCAATAATCTCCGGAAGAATCATGCTCAGCAGCAGATACAGGATCAGAAAAGCCAGAAGCAGCGTAACGAAAACAGAAAGGATGCGGGCTCTTTTTTTGTTTTTCATCACAGGTTCCAGATGTTCTTCCAGAAAATTACATGGATTTTTCAGAAGATATGCCATGACACCGCCGATGAGGAACGGTGCCAGAATGGACCGGATATTCTGAAAAGCAGAACCGATCTGGGAAATATGGGAAAACGTAAAGTATACGGCAATGGCCAGAATCAGGGAAATGGATCCGGAAAGACTGTTTTGCCAGACAGATTTCCAATCGTTTTTTTTCATTCGATAATACTCCTTTTATTTATGTAATTTTTTTACATGTGACGGCGTATACCTGCATGCACATACACATGGATATTGGACTTTGATAAATAGTATAACATGGTATAAAAGGAAAAAGCCATCGATTTCATTTATCCATAAAAGAAATTTATAACTGTCATTTGCATCAGGAACATATTCGGATTACGCTTCGGCAACATAGAGAAAATATATGTAAAATATGCCTATTGTTAAAGTTCTGAATCGATAGTATAATAAAATAACTGCATGTGCGCCGTAGTGCAGAGCATAAAGCAAGAAGAATATGGGATGTTTTCAGTGATGTATTATGTCAGCGAAAGCTGACCCGAATCCCTGGCCGGGACTCGCGGGCGAGTCTTGAATATTTCAGGGGGATTCTGTCGCTGCAGACGTTAAAGGAGGATTCATGGCTTGAGTGATCGAGTAAGTGACAGCTGTTCTGTTTCCGGCGTCAGGAAAGGTCGAAAGCGAGGGCATACGTCAGAGGATACTCTGACTTTCTGGAAAGAAGCTAAGAAACAATATGATGAGATAGAGATACCGGAAGAACTGGATGGCAGGGTCAGGAAAGCAATAAAAAAGATCGGAGAGAAAAGAAAGAATCGGATCTGATTCATCAGATCATGATGGAATCATATACGAATACGCAGACAGACTGAAGTTTCTTCAGTCTGTTTTTGCTTTTGGAAGACATTTTGTCTGTTTTGAAAGTGCAGACTTCACTTGACTGTATGACACACAATAGGTATAATCGTTCAGAAGCGGCTTATTCGCCTCTTCAGAAGTATGAAACGGTTTTGCGGATCATAATAATGAAATGGATACAATCTGCTGAACAAATACAAAATGGTTAAAAAAAGGAAATGTAATTTATGGAAAGTTTGGTAATCTGGTATCAGAATTCACTGGGGCAGCTGATTCCCAGAGAAGTGTTTATCTTTTTTGTTTCGATGCTTCCTTTGATTGAGTTGAGGGGCGGTCTGTTGTGCGGATCCCTTTTAAAAATTGCTCTTCTGAAAGCAAATATCATCTGTATTCTGGGAAATGTGATTCCCATACCATTTATTTTACTCTTTATAAAGAAGATATTTGCATTTATGAAAAAGTACGGAATTCTCAGCGGTCTTGTTGAAAAACTGGAACAGCGTGCTGCCAGAAAGTCTTCCGGTGTGGAAAAGGGAGAGTTTATTTTCCTGCTTTTGTTTGTCGGAATCCCCCTCCCCGGAACCGGTGCATGGACCGGAGCATTGATTGCATCGTTGCTGGAAATTGATATAAAGAAAGCATCGGCTGCGATTCTGCTGGGTCTGCTGCTGGCCACTGTGATTATGGATATTGTATCATACGGCGTCCTCGGAAGTATTTTGTAAATCATAGTATGACTCATGATGATACAAGGGTCAGATCGAGCAAATCAGATTCCGGAATAGTTTTTTTCAGGAAACGGTTTCAGATATCGATATTATTTTGCATATTCCGGTACATCGGTCCAGGTGATTTGTGAATACGGTATTGGAATGGAAAGAGGTATAACAGATGAAAATTGAATTTGTTACAGATTTTGTATGCCCCTATTGTATTGTGGCGAAAGAAGCTATCAAAAAGGTTGCACGGGATTTTGATCTGGATGTGGAAATAGAAACAATTCCCTTTGAACTGACCGTAGAGCCGAAGGAGCGTGTGGATACCTACAGCGACCCGGTTCGTCGGGAACATTATAAAGTGCTGGAGGAACCTTCCAGGGTTCTGGGACTGGATGCCAAATTTCCTCCCCGCGTGATTCCGCGTCCCTACAGCCGCCTTGCTTTTGAGGGATGGCATTTTGCAGAAGAAAATGGGAAAGGTGATGTATATGCGGATGCAGTATATGCAGCCTATTTCATTGATGAGCAGGATATCGGTGAACCGGATGTGCTGACTGCCATTGCTGAAAAGGCTGGACTGGATCCGACAGCATTCCGTGAGGCCTTGGAACAGGGGACTTATACTGCAAAACAGAAGGAAGCAAGAGAGTATTCCAGAAATGTACTGGGTGTCTCTTCCGTTCCCACCATTTATGTGGATGGAAAGAAAATTGAACTGGAATCCTATATGCCGGAAGAGGTTATGAAAAAACTGATGGAACGGCAGGCCGAACAAAGCAGCGGAGGATTCTTCGGTTGCGGAGAAGATGGCTGCTGATGGAAAGCTGAATATAGAACTGTGTAATTTGAACTGTGTATATAGAAAGAAAAGAGGGTACCGCAATGTGGTATCCTCTTTTTTTTATAAACTCATATTTTTACTGCAAATTTGGATAAATCTGCAAATTATCCTGAAGAAATATTTTAAGAGAAGGAAAAAAGTTCTGCCGAATTCTTGGAAAAAACTACTTGACAACTGCACATATACTGTATATACTATGCATATACAGTAAGGAGTGAATAAACAATATGAACATTCTGATTGATAATAAAATCGGGGTTCCCATTTATGATCAGATCTACACACAGATCAA
>JALETI010000192.1 GCA_022781515.1 Lachnospiraceae bacterium | reverse complement strand
AGTCTGATTTCAGAAAGGAGGAAACACCATGGCAAAAGGACATAGATCCCAGTATAAGAGAGAAAGAAACGCTCAGAAAGATACAAGACCTAGCGCAAAATTATCCTATGCCAGAGTGCCTGTTCAGAAAGCTTGCTTCGTTCTGGATGCTATCAGAGGCAAAGATGTTGAAACAGCACTTGGTATTTTAAATTATAACCCCAGAAATGCTTCCACTGTTATCAAGAAATTACTTGAATCAGCAATTGCGAACGCTGAGAACAATAATGGAATGAACAAAGAAGACCTTTACATTGCAGAATGCTACGCAAGTGATGGTCCGATCATGAAGAGAATCAGACCCAGAGCACAGGGCAGAGCTTACAGAATCGAAAAGAGATTAAGCAACATCACAGTAGTTCTGGATCAGAGAAAGTAAGGAGGGCATAATGGGACAGAAAGTTAATCCTCATGGTTTAAGAGTCGGCGTTATTAAAGATTGGGACTCTAAATGGTATGCAGAGAAAGACTTCGCTGATAATCTTGTAGAAGATTACAAGCTGAGAAAGTTTATTAAAAAAGAATTATATTCCGCAGGCATCTCCAAGATTGAAATCGAAAGAGCAGCAGGCAGAGTAAAGTTAATCATTCATACTGCAAAGCCCGGTTACGTTATCGGTAAGGGCGGCGCTGAAATCGAAAAGCTGAAAGCAAGAGTTCAGAAGATGACACCCAGCAAGCTTTTCATTGACATCAAAGAAGTTAAGAGACCTGACAGAGATGCTCAGCTGGTTGCTGAAAATATCGCACAGCAGCTGGAAAACCGTGTATCTTTCAGACGTGCTATGAAGTCTACCATGTCCAGATCCATGAAGGCTGGCGCACTGGGTATCAAGACTGCAGTAGCTGGTCGTCTGGGTGGTGCAGATATGGCTCGTACTGAGTTCTACAGCGAAGGTACTATTCCGTTACAGACACTGAGAGCAGATATTGACTATGGCTTCGCAGAAGCAGACACAACTTACGGTAAAGTTGGTGTTAAGGTATGGCTTTACAAAGGCGAAGTTCTTCCGACAAAGGCTGGTAAGGAAGGGAGCGATAAATAATGTTAATGCCTAAAAGAGTAAAACGTCGTAAACAGTTCCGTGGTAGCATGGCTGGTAAGGCTACCAGAGGCAATAAGATTAATTACGGCGAATATGGACTTGTAGCTACAGAACCCTGCTGGATTACATCCAGACAGATCGAAGCAGCCCGTATTGCGATGACACGTTACATCAAGCGTGGCGGTAAAGTATGGATTAAGATTTTCCCTGACAAGCCGGTAACTGCAAAACCTGCAGAAACTCGTATGGGTTCCGGTAAAGGTTCACTGGAATACTGGGTAGCTGTTGTTAAGCCCGGTCGTGTTATGTTTGAAATCGCAGGCGTTTCTGAAGAAGTAGCAAGAGAAGCATTACGTCTTGCTATTCACAAGCTGCCTGTTAAGTGTAAAATCGTTTCCCGTGAAGATTTGGAAGGCGGTGCTGGCAATGAAGAGTAAGAAATATTTAGAAGAATTAAATGTTAAGACTGTTGAAGAGTTACAGGGTGAGCTGGTAAGCGCAAAGAAGGAACTGTTCAATTTAAGATTTCAGAACGCTACCGGTCAGCTGGAAAACACAGGAAGAATCAAAGAAGTTAGAAAGAACATCGCAAGAATTCAGACTGTTATGGCTGCCAAGGCTAATGCTTAAATAGTGGTATTCCCATAAGGAGGAACTGTTTTGGAAAGAAATTTAAGAAAGACCCGTACAGGTAAGGTTGTTAGCGATAAGATGGACAAGACAATCGTTGTAGCTATCGAAGATCATGTAAAGCATCCTCTGTATGGCAAGATTGTTAAAAGAACTTATAAATTAAAAGCTCACGATGAAAAGAACGAATGCGGTATCGGCGATACTGTAAAGGTTATGGAAACAAGACCGTTATCCAAGGATAAGAGATGGAGACTTGTTGAAATCGTAGAAAAAGCTAGATAATTCGCGCCTGAGTTTACTTTGGCAAAATTGTTTTCTATATGAAACACACGGATGGGTTGTATACCCACCGTACCCGTAAAATCCAGCAGAATATGCCTTAGGGCATGTTTTGCCGGAAATGGAAAATCCAAGGATCAGAAAGGAGTTTCAGTCATGATTCAGCAGGAGACCAGACTTAAGGTTGCTGACAACAGTGGAGCAAAAGAACTTCTGTGCATCAGAGTTATGGGTGGTTCCACAAGAAGATATGCAGCAATCGGTGATATTATTATTGCCAGCGTTAAAGATGCTACTCCCGGCGGTATCGTTAAAAAAGGCGATGTTGTTAAGGCTGTAGTAGTTCGTACTGTAAACGCAACACGTCGTAAAGACGGTTCATATATTCGTTTTGATGAAAATGCAGCAGTTATCATCAAGGATGATAAGACACCCAAGGGAACACGTATTTTCGGACCTGTAGCAAGAGAGTTAAGAGATAAACAGTTTATGAAGATTGTTTCTTTAGCTCCGGAAGTATTATAGGGAGGTGCACACAGTGGCAACTTGCAAGATTAAAAAGGGCGACACCGTTAAGGTTATCGCTGGTAAGGATAAAGACAAAGAAGGTAAGGTTCTGTCAGTAGACGCAAAGAACGGCAAAGTTGTTGTTGAAGGTATCAACATGCTGACAAAGCATACAAAACCGAACGCAGCTAACCCTCAGGGCGGAATCATTACCGTTGAAGGACCTATTGATATTTCTAATGTTATGTATCTGCACAACGGTCAGGCAACAAGAATCGCTTTCAAGTTTGAAGACGGCAAGAAAGTTCGTGTTGCAGTTAAGACCGGTGAAGTGATCGGTTAATAAGAGAAAGGAGGTTCTTTGCATTGAGTAGATTAAAAGATACTTATAAGAATGAAATCGTTGATGCTATGATCAAGAAATTCGGCTACAAGAACATCATGGAAGTTCCGAAGCTGGAAAAGGTTATCATCAACATGGGTGTAGGTGAAGCTCGTGAAAATGCTAAACTTCTGGACTCCGCTATTAAGGATATGGAAACAATTTCCGGTCAGAAGGCAGTAAAGACAAGAGCAAAGAAATCAGTCGCTAACTTCAAGATCAGAGAAGGTATGCCGATTGGTTGTAAAGTAACATTAAGAGGCGAAAAGATGTATGAGTTCGTTGATCGTCTGATCAACCTGGCTCTGCCTCGTGTACGTGACTTCCGTGGTGTTAACCCCAACGCATTTGATGGTAGAGGTAATTACGCACTGGGTATCAAAGAACAGTTAATCTTCCCTGAAATCGAATACGATAAGATCGATAAGGTAAGAGGTATGGACATCATTTTTGTTACAACAGCAAAGACTGATGAAGAAGCCCGTGAACTTTTAACATTATTCAACATGCCTTTCCAGAAATAACAGGAGGAATAAACCATGGCTAAGACTTCTATGAAGATTAAGCAGCAGCGTGCTCCCAAGTTCTCCACAAGAGCTTATACACGTTGCAGAGTTTGCGGTCGCCCGCATTCAGTTTTAAGAAAATACGGAATCTGCAGAATCTGCTTCCGTGAATTAGCATATAAGGGTGAAATCCCCGGCGTAAAGAAAGCAAGCTGGTAAATATCACAGAGATGCATAATGCATCCGAAGCAGAGCAAGGAGGAAGACAAAATGACAATGAGCGATCCTATTGCAGATATGCTTACAAGAATCCGTAATGCAAATACTGCAAAACATGATACAGTTGATGTTCCTTCATCCAAGATGAAACTGGCTATTGC
>JALETI010000206.1 GCA_022781515.1 Lachnospiraceae bacterium | reverse complement strand
GCTTCTTTATAATCCAGAAACTTCTGCATTTCCTCTTCGGTTATCTGCTTTAATATACGTTTATAAAGGGAATTGGGATTATCCCGGATCTGCTGTTCCAGTTTCTCATATTCGCAATCGCTGTAACACTCTGTCAGTGCAGTCAGTGTCGCTTTCAAATTGTCTTCATCTGCAAGCAGATTTTTGGGTTCTATAATCACATTATATCGATTCTCATTGTAAGCCAGACTGGTACCATTACGGTCCATGATTTTTCCCCGTTCCGCCTGAATGGTTTTGCTGTCATAGGACATCTGGGTGAGAATCTTCTTATTATAATCCTGTCCCTTGTTGCCATTGATATATACGATTCTTACTATCAGAATGCACATCAGGCCCAGTATCACAAGGAATACCAGGCCAGTCCTGTTTTTAATATGACCGGCGACCCGCCTGGGGGCAGGACGTCTTTTTTTCTTTTTACTCATTTGGGATATCTTCCTTTTGTCTTACATATTCAGAATCTGACTGATCATAATAAACAATCTGGCTGTCGTCTGCCGGAACCATATCCAGCTTTTCTTCTGCGACTTTACGGATTGTATCCAGGTTGGTACAGGTTGTGATTTCATTCATCAGATCCTGATTATCCTGTCTGATTTCATCCAGATCATTCTGAAGAACCGATACCTGCTTTGCCATGGTTATCAGTTCTGTTTTTGCATGGATATACATAACAGAAAAGGCAAGAATACATACACAGGAAAATGCAACCGCTGCCACATATGCAACGGGAATCATGCTGACTGCCGTTCTGGGAAGTACTCGTTTCTGTCTTCTTCTGACTCTCTCCGGTTCCCTTTCTTCCGGCTGCAATGCTGCACTTCCGTGAACCAGATATCTCCTCTGTGTTCTGAATTCAGTGTTATCCATTTTCATATCCCCCTGTCTCTCATATAGTATCGTATCTGCTGAATTCACACTCAGTCAGATGTTTTCTCGAATATTCGCAGTTTTGCACTCTTGGATCTTGAGTTTCTCTTCAGTTCTTCTTTTGATGGTAAAATCGGTTTTCTGGTTATTACTTTTCCCCTGCTCTTTCTGCCGCAGACACAAACCGGAAACTCCGGCGGACAAGTGCAGGGATTTTCATTCTTTTTAAACTGATTTTTTACAATACGGTCTTCCAGGGACTGGAAGGTAATAATACAAAGTCTTCCGCCCGGTGCCAGACGATCAATCATATGATCGATGGATTCGGTCAATACATCCAGTTCACGGTTCACTTCGATCCGCAGTGCCTGAAAGGTACGCTTTGCCGGATGACCTCCTGCATTTCTGGCTTTGGCAGGAATGGCTTCTCGAATAATATCAACCAGCTGTGTGGTTGTTGTAATCGGAGCCTTCTTCCGTTCTCTCAGAATACCTGCCACGATTCTTCTGGCATACCGCTCTTCGCCGTAGTCCCATAAGATACGGCACAATTCTTCTTCGGAGCAATTGTTGACCAGCTGTTCCGCTGTAACCGGATTTCTCTGATCCATACGCATATCCAGCGGACCTTCCATACGGTAGGTAAATCCTCTGGAAGCCTCATCCAGCTGATAGGAGCTGACACCCAGATCCAGCAGAATGCCATCCACCTGGTCAATTCCCAGAGTATCCAGTACAATGGGCATGTCCACATAATTGCTTCGGACAATGGTAAGCTGCTCCTGATAAGGTTCCAGACGCTTTGTCGCTGCTGCAATGGCATCTGCATCCTGATCAATACAGATGACTCTTCCGGTTCCATTCAGTCTCCGCAATACTTCTTCCGAATGACCGCCATATCCCATGGTGCCGTCTACCACCACTGCACCCGGCTTCAGATTCAGTCCGGACACGGTCTCATCCAGTAAAACGGATATATGATTAAATGATATCTGTTCCATATCAATCCTGCCTTTTCTGTCTTTTTATTTCGCTAAATATGATGTTGGGATCAAAAGCTTTTGACCCTGGTATCTTATATATTATACTTCTCAACACTTGCGCTGATTTCTTCCGTTGACTGGTAGCTGCTGCTTGCCTCCCAGACTTCCCGGCTCCAGACTTCCACCCGGTCACCCATGCCGGACAAAACCAGTTCTTTATCCAGTCCCACATCCTCACGAAGATGTGCCGGTATCAGAATCTTTCCCTGTTTATCCGGGATACAGGGTTCTGCATTCCCGAGAAAATACCGGATAAATTTCTGTCCCTGTTCATCACTGGCAGGAATCTCGCGAAGCTTCGTCATACGCTTAATAAATTCATCTTTTGAAAAAATACAAAGGCAGTTTATATCGTAACCTCTGGTCACAACAACAGGACTGCCCAGACTGTCGCGAAAACGCACAGGAATAATCACCCTTCCCTTGCTGTCAAGGGAATGATTGAATCTGCCATATAACATATTCAGATTAAACTCTGCAAACAGATCCTCTAATCCTGATTCCATCGCTTCCTCCGTCTGAAAATAACCTGTTATTGCACAAACTTGCACTTTCCGTCACTTTAAAATACATTTTAGCACACTTACCAACACTTGCAAAGTATTTTCATGAAAAAAAGCAGGCGAATTCTTCCAACAGAACTGGCAAAATCAAAAAAACATACACCGGATGTCATATTTTCCAAATAATGGAAATAAATTATCCGGTGTATGTTTTCGTTTATATTCCTTTTTTATTCCTTCTCAGTTACGATTGTTTTCTGCCCTTTATCGCCATGGCGATCACACTGATCATTACCAGAACCACGGACAGAAGCTGTGAAACGGCCAGACCCGTGCTGCCGATGGTCAGCTGGTCGGTCCGAAGTCCTTCAATAAAAAATCTTCCCAGTCCGTATAAACCGAGATACATGAAAAAAAGCTGTCCGTTAAATTTCTTATGTCTGTGGGCAATCAGAAGGAGAATCACCACTCCGACATTCCACAGAGATTCATAAAGAAATGTGGGATGTACCTGTATATACTCCGCTCCCTGAAAGGTAACCAGATGGCTGTTGATTTCAGGTGTGATATATCCGCTGTATACATCCTGTTTCAGAATCTGCATGGACAGCAGATTATCGGAATAACCGCCAAAGGCTTCCCGGTTAAAGAAATTCCCCCATCTTCCGATGGCCTGTCCCAGAGGCAGCCCCGCAATACAGCAGTCCGCCATCTGTAAAAAGGATATCTTTTTCACCCGTGTGAATACATACAGAGTAAGGAATGCTGCAAGGACACCGCCGTATATGGCCAGACCGCCTCCCCGCAGATTCAGAATCTGCAGCGGTCTTTCCTTATAATAATCCCAGGTAAATACCACATAATACAGCCTTGCGCCAATAATGGAAAAAATCAAGGCATAAATCAGAAAGTCGCTGATGGTCTCTGATGAGATTTTTTCTCTCCGACCGCAGTAACATGCCAGAGCATATCCGCATATGACACCCAGACCAATCAGAATCCCATAATACTTCACTTCAAATCCGCCGCCGATGGGAAGCATGATTCCGGTGGGAAGATGTTCAATTTCAATTCCCAGACCGGGAAAGCGGATTGCAGGAACCTGTAAAATCATTTTCTCGTCTCCTGTTCTGTTGATGGTTTTTTAATCCATTGTACTATCAATAACACAAAAAGGCAATGGCATGCCGGTGTTCCCGGGATTTTCTTGCGAAACAGGGTTACCTGTGGTAAGCTGTTACCATAAGATTTTATCCTAAAACCGGAGGAATACTATGGCCAATTTTACCCGCAGGGCAATCATGGAAACCTTTATATCACTTCTGGAAGAACGTCCGCTTTCCAAAATTACGGTCAAAGACATCGTTGATACCTGTGGTATCAACCGCAATACTTTTTATTACCATTTTCATGATATCCCCGAACTGGTTGAAGTCATCGTCAAAGAAGAAGCACAGGCAATTATTCAGAAATATCCGTCCGTCAATTCCATTGTGGATTGTTTTGATGCCCTGATCGAGTTTGCTTCTCACCGGAAACGTACCATCATGCACATTTTTCGTTCTGTAAACCGGGAAATGTTTGAGCAGAACCTGATGGAAATCAGCGAATATTTCGTCCAGAACTATATTGATACTGCACTTGCCGGGGAAATGATTTCCCGGGAAGACAAAAAAGCCATTATCGATTATTACAAATGTGTATGTTTTGGACTGATCATTGACTGGCTGAATCACGGTATGACCGAAGAATATGCACAGTCCATCCGCCGCATTATCCTTCTGAAAAAAGATTATACCCTGGAAATGGCCCGTTCACTGCAGAAACAGTTCTAATATAGCGAATAATAAATAACCAGTCATATCACTTGCACGATTTCCCACATATATCCAGACAATCCAAACCAAATGTCTGATTTTCAGACACCTGTACGCAAGCTGCTTGTTTTCAGGCAGCTTTTTTTGAATAAAATGATACCAATGAAAAAAATTGACAGCTGATCTGTCAGATCATTTGATGTACAGGAGGACTGATCTATGCGTTTTTCAAAAAATGTTGTGAAATATCGGATTCCGATTCTGGTGCTGACAGCATTTCTGATGATTCCTTCGATCATCGGTATGGCTGCGACCCGAGTCAATTATGATATGCTGACCTATCTGCCGGACGATATGGAAACGGTGGTTGGTCAGGAAGCACTGCTTGAAGATTTTCATAAGGGTGCATTTACTTTTTTGATTCTCGAAGATATGCCGACAAAGGATGCTGCTTCCATGAAAAAGAAAGTGGAAGCCATTGACCATGTGGATACTGTGCTGTGGTATGACTCTCTGGCAGACATTTCCATGCCCATGGAATTTCTTCCGGATTCCTTAAGCAGCCAGTTCAATACCGACCACTCCACCATGATGGCTATTTTTTTTGATACGGGCACATCGGATGATCAGACCATGGATGCCGTAAAGGAAATCCGAAAAGTCTGCGGAGAACAGTGTTTTGTTTCCGGCATGACAGCTCTGGTGGTGGATCTGAAGGATCTGTGTGAACAGGAGGAACCGGTTTACGTGGGACTGGCGGTCCTGCTTTCCTGTATTGCCATGCTGCTGCTTCTGGACAGCTGGCTGATTCCCTTTCTGTTTCTGGCATCTGTGGGTGCAATGATTCTTCTGAACCTGGGCACTAATATTTTCTTTGGAGAAATTTCCTACATAACCAAAGCGCTGTCAGCAGTTCTTCAGCTGGCGGTTACCATGGATTACTCCATTTTCCTGTGGCACAGCTACAACGAACAGCTGGATCACTATGAACAGAAAACCGATGCCATGGCTGCTGCCATCCACAAAACCCTGAACAGCGTTGTGGGAAGTTCCATCACCACAGTGGCCGGATTTATTGCTCTGTGTTTCATGAGCTTCACCCTGGGGCGGGATCTGGGGCTGGTCATGGCCAAAGGTGTTCTCCTTGGTGTTCTGGGATGTGTTACGGTGCTGCCGTCACTGATTCTGGTTCTGGATCGGCCGCTGCAGAAGACCAGACATCGTCCTCTGATTCCCGACATGCAGAATATTTCACAGAAAATCATACGGTTTTTCCCCGTTTTTGCTCTTCTGTTTGTGATTCTGATTCCGCCGGCGTTCTACGGTTATCGGAAAGCCAACGGTGAAGTCTACTATAATATTGCAGAAACCCTTCCGAAAGAAATGAATTATATCATCTCCACTTCAAAGCTTCAGGAAGAATTCAACATCGGATCCACCCATATGGTACTGACCGATGCCGGCCTTTCTGCAAAAGAAGTGAAAGAGATGTCACGGGAAATGGAACAGGTGGATGGCGTGAAGTACGTTCTTGGTCTGGAGTCGGTTGTGGGATCCAGAATTCCGGAGGAAATCCTCCCTTCCGGTGTGAAAGAAATTCTGGAAAGCGACCAATGGGAGCTGCTTCTCATCAATTCAGAATATGAGGTGGCCAGTGACGAAGTCAACACACAGCTGGAGAGCCTGAACCGGATTCTGAAATCCCATGATCAAACGGGCATGCTGATCGGGGAAGCGCCCTGCATGAAGGATATGATTGAAACAACGGATCACGATTTTAAAGTTGTTACCGCCATTTCCATGCTGGCCATTTTCCTGATTATTCTGCTGGTGGAAAAAAGTATCTCTCTGCCGGTAATCCTGATTTCCGTCATTGAACTGGGTATTTTTATTAATCTGGGGCTGCCCCACTATCTGGGACAAAGTATGGCATTTATCACACCCATCTGCATCAGCACCATTCAGCTGGGGGCCACGGTGGATTACGCAATATTAATGACCACACGATATAAAACGGAACGAATTGCAGGCACAGAAAAAAGAGAAGCCGTCCGGAAAGCCCTGTATATTTCCATTCCATCCGTTCTGGTTTCCGGCGCCGGTCTGTTTGCCGCAACCTTCGGCGTGGCAGTATATTCGGATATTGAAATGATACACTCCATGTGTATGCTGATGGCCCGCGGTGCCGTCATCAGTGTCCTGTTAGTCATATTGGTACTGCCGGCCATGTTCATGCTTTTCGATGGCCTGATTTGCAGAACCACCCTTGATATGCGTACTGTTTTGAAAAAGTAAACGGAGGTAATGAATTATGAATAAAACGAAAAAAATGATGGCTGTTCTTTTAAGCCTTACCTTATGTACCGGTCTGATTTCCACATCCATTTATGCACAGAAAACAGGGGATACACAGACAGATCCTCCTGCCGGTTCGACGGAAACGGAAATGGCAGATGCTTCAGATGCAACATCTTCCGATTCAGAGGTATCCAAAGACGAAACGGTCTATGTACTGACTGAAGCCGACGGAAGTGTCCGGAAAGTCATTGTCAGCGACTGGCTTAAAAATGCCTCCGCCCTGGATCAGATCAGCGATATATCCGATCTGGAACAGATTGAAAATGTGAAAGGGGATGAAACCTTTACCTTGTCCGGTCAGAATGAAGCCCTCTGGGATGCCAGGGGAAATGATATTTACTATCAGGGAACCACAACAAAAGAACTGCCGGTGGATATTGCCGTTTCTTATGAACTGGATGGAAATACCATTTCTGCCAGGGATCTGGCAGGCAAAAGCGGTCAGGTAACCATCCGCTTCGATTATACCAACCGTCAGTCGGAAACGGTGCAGGTGGATGGAAAAGACGAAACCATTTACGTTCCTTTTGCCGTACTGACCGGAACCGTTCTGGATAACGATATTTTCCGAAATGTTGAAGTTTCCAACGGAAAACTAATCAATGATGGTGACCATACCACTGTCATTGGTCTGGCTTTGCCCGGTCTGCAGAACAATCTGGCTTTAAGTAAGGAAACCATCGATCTTCCGGATTATTTCGAAATCCGTGCGGATGTAACCAATTTCCGGCTGGGTACGACCATGACCATTGCTTCCAATGAAGTTTTTTGCGATCTGGACGATGAAAAATTAGAGTCCGCTGATGATCTGGAATCATCCATGAATCAGCTGACAACGGCCATGGACCAGTTGCTGGACGGTGCTTCCTCACTGTCCGATGGATTGGATACCCTTCTGGAAAAATCCGGAACTCTGGCAGATGGCATTGAACAGGTGGCTTCCGGAGCCGGTGCATTGAAGAGCGGTGCTTCGGATCTGAATTCCGGTGTTTCACAATTGAAATCCGGATCCTCACAACTGTCTTCCGGACTGAATCAGCTGTCAGGAAACAATAAAACTCTTACTGCCGGTGCAAAACAGGTATTTAATTCTCTTCTTTCCACCGCAAATAAACAGCTTTCCGAGGCAGGATTAACAGTTTCCACATTAACCATTGATAACTACGCCAGGGTTCTGGACCAGACCATTTCCTCTCTTGATAAAAATGCAGTTTATAACCAGGCTCTGGCACAGGTCACAGCGGCCGTGGAAGCAAAACGTCCTGACATTGAAAATGCAGTTACAGATGCTGTCAGAAATCAGGTAACCGCTCAGGTCACTGCCGTCGTACAGGAACAGGTCACGAAAAAAGTCACCGCAGCGGTCAAAGAGCAGGTTGCCGGACAGGTTATTCAGACCGCTGCCGGCATGAGTAAAGAAGAGTATGACGCGGCCGTGGAAGCCGGTCTTGTGGATGAAACCACTCAGAAAGCGGTAGAACAGGCAATTGCTGAACAGATGAAATCCGATGAAGTGCAGAAAACCATTGAAAATAATGTTGCTGCTCAAATGGACACAGATGAAATAAAAGCCACAATCGCTTCTAATACCGATACGCAGATGCAAACAGAAGCTATTCGGAAAACCATTGCTGAAAATGTGGAAAATCAGGTAAAGAAAGCCATTTCCGAGAACATGGCATCCGATGAAGTACAATCCAAACTTGCTGCTGCATCAGAAGGAGCAAAATCCATTATCTCACTGAAAGCATCCCTTGATGCGTATAATGGCTTCTACCTGGGGCTTCTGACCTATACAGACGGTGTCGCTTCCGCTGCATCCGGCGCAGCACAATTGAATGCAGGTATCTCTGAACTCAGTACCGGTGCCGCAAAGCTGAATACCGGTGCCGCAGAGCTTTATGACGGCACAATACAGCTGAAAAACGGAACCCCCGCACTGATCGACGGCATCACCCAGCTGCGTGATGGTTCCGTACAGCTTTCCGATGGTCTCAATCAATTCAATGAAGAAGGCATACAGAAACTGGTAAGCGCACTGGACGGCGATCTGGACGGTGTGATTTCCAGACTGAAAGCAACCATCCAGGTTTCCGAAAACTATAATAACTTCTCAGGAATCCGGGAAGATATGCCAGGACAGGTGAAATTTATATACCGGACCGATGAGATTGTGGCGAAGTAAAAAGGAAAGGAACTGTCGTACTAATTAGTGTGCAATTCTTTTTTTCGCACTTCAAGCCAGTCAGTATATCCACCACGAGTACATTCGCCTGAGTCTTTGAATCTCTAGCGCTCAAGCTCCTTTTTCCAGGGGCCGGTGCCAACGCATGAATCCGCCTGATGCGAATTCATTTGAACGATGGGCACCTAATCTCGCAGGGCCGAAACCTGCGAGATTACCCCTTCCATACAGGATCTTTCGCTAAGACCTTCTAAAGACTCAGGCGAATGTACCCTTTTGGTGGATATATCTGCACTGGCTTTTGTGCTCGTTCTCAAAAAAATAAAGATCAGATTTGTGACTGTCATTCAAACAAAGAAAAAACGGAAAAGTGTGCATAAAAATGACGGTGCAAGGACAATTTTGCAATTGTCTTTGCACCGCCTAGAACTATCAAATACAACAGCTCCTACAAAAAAAATTCGGATGTATCTAAAAAGAATTGCGGAAATAAATGAATCGTAGATTACAGGTTTATAAGTAAAGCTTTCATCGGTTTTGAATCGGAATCCCATATGGTATAATGAATCCACCACGAAAGGAGGTTTGACCATATGAATGCTTCAGAATTTGGACAGTTCATTTCCGAAATGCGTAAAAAAAATAAACTGACGCAGGCAGAGCTTGCCAGAAAACTGGATGTAACCGATAAGGCAGTAAGCCGCTGGGAGAGAGGTCTGGGATTCCCTGATATCAATACACTTGAGGCTTTAGCGGATGCTCTTGGAATCAGTCTGCTGGAACTCATGCAGGCAAAACAAAACGAGGATAACGAACCGATCAGTACCGAACAGGCAGAAGAACTCCTGTCAGATACAATTCAATTGTCAAATAAACTGAATAAGTATGTAAAATTCACAGGTATCCAGATTTTATCTGTATTTGCACTCATCGGTATTACTACTCTTTCCCTTCTGTTTCCCGAATGGAACAGTGTACGCTTTATCGCTCCAGGGATTATTGCCGGTCTGATTGCCTGGGGAATCCCCATATGGAAGATGACTATTTCCCGAAGTCGTCCCATTGCTGTTTCGTTGATCATCAGTTTTAGCTGTGCACTTACTGCTATAGCGCTCAAAATAGTGGATATGGCACACGATATTCACACCAATGACATGGTAGCTGTGATTGATACGATCGACGGAATTGTTGCAGCCGTATTTCTCTTTATCGCTGTCACGATTGTGTTGAATATTCTCAGTTTGATTTGCTCAAAAAAGAAATGAACAG
>JALETI010000182.1 GCA_022781515.1 Lachnospiraceae bacterium | reverse complement strand
TTTCCGGATGTGTCAAAGAAGAAGATCCGATTTTGACAACGATTCTTTTCTTATCTTTCATCTGTTCTCTTACAGTATCCATTTTATCCACTCTTTCCCATGGGCGGTGTCCATGATGACCGTACCATCAGAACACTCCCTCTATTATCTAATGATGTTAGGTTCAAAATCTTTTGACCCTTTGATACCTACGGATTTCTCCGCGTTTTATTACGCTCTCGAAATCCTGAAAACATTCGAAATCCGCTCATTTTTCCAGGAAATATGGCTACTTTCTCATGTTTTGCGGGTCCCAAAGTCATGCTTTTTCATGCAAGCATGAACAGCATGACCTTTTGACCCTGGTATCATTTAATAGTTTAATTCTTTTTTTACAAATCGTAAAGTAAAATATTCCGCCGCCAGTATGCCTTATGCATAGGGTGCAAACACCGACGCAATTGTTTCTGCCGCTTTGCAGCCATCCATGGCCGCAGACATAATGCCGCCGGCATAACCGGGACCTTCTCCGCAGGGGTGAAGCCCCTTTATATTGCTCAGCATATTTTCATCTCTGATAATCTTTACCGGTGAAGATGTCCGGGCTTCCACACCGGCCAGGATGGCATCCTCTCTGGCAAACCCTTTGATTTTATGATCAAAATATTCAATTCCTTCAATCAGTGACTGATTCAGTTCCTCCGGTAAAATCCCCCGCAGATTGGTAAAACAGCTCTGGCCCTTGTTCTGCAAAGACACTGCTTCCGGTTTTTCCGAAGGACGATTCGCTTTAAAATCACCGTAAAGCTGACAGGGAATCTTTCCATTACCGGCTCTGTAAGCCGCTTCTTCAATCTGCCGCTGGAATTCCACACCGGCCAGTACATCATCACCCGGATAATCTTCCGGTGTTACTGTCACGATCAAAGCACTGTTGGCATTGACACCGTCACGGGCACGGTAACTCATTCCGTTGACCGTCAGTCTGCCCAGTTCCGAAGAGCTGTTCACCACATACCCGCCGGGGCACATGCAGAAGGAATAGACCCCTCGTCCCGTGGAAGAACGATAGGTCAGTTTATAATCCGCTGCTGCAAGATAGGGGGATTCTTCCATACCGTACTGGCTGAAATTGATCATGGTCTGCGGGTGCTCAATCCGAAGTCCCACTGCAAAGGACTTGGGTTCCATATGAACCCCCTGCTCCTTCAGCATGGCAAAGGTATCCCGGGAACTGTGTCCGATGGCCAGAACAACCTGTTCCGCTGCAATATATTCTTTTTCTCCGGAAGCATTTACCGTTTCCAGTCCCACAACCTGACCTCCTTCATGACAGATATTGGTCACCTTTGTCTGAAAACGGATTTCTCCTCCTGCTTCCTGAATCTGTCTGCGGATATGGATCACCACATTCTGCAGAATATCCGTTCCGATATGGGGTTTATTGACATATAAAATATCTTCCGGCGCACCATTTTCTACAAATATCTCCAGAACCCGCCGTCCTCTTCCTGCCGGATCCTTCACCAGGGTATTCAGCTTTCCATCTGAAAAAGTTCCGGCACCGCCTTCTCCGAACTGCACATTGCTTTCCGGATTCAGTTCACCGTTTTCCCAGAATCTCTGCACTGTCTGGATTCTGTCTTCCACGGCCTGTCCCCTTTCCAGTACCAGCGGTTTATACCCGGCTTTTGCCAGTAAAAGTGCACAGAACATGCCTGCCGGTCCCATACCGACCACCACCGGTCGGTGCTGCATCGTTTTTTCACCGGATGCAGGAAAATGATAACGGACCGGCTGAACCACCGTGATATTCCGGTTTTTCAGTTTTCGAACCAGCTGCTCTTCTTTGGGTGCTTTCATTCCGGTATCCACCAGCATGGTATAGATATAGTAAATATCCGGTTTTTTTCTGGCATCCACCGAACGCTTCCAGATACGGACTTCCTTTACGGCAGAATGTGGAAGCTTCAGCATTTTCAATGCTTTTCTCGCCGGTTCCTCCGCATCATGGTCTATTCTGCATTTCATCTGCGATATCTGTATCATAAATGTCCTCTTTTCCTTTCGATCCGTTTTTCAGCTGCCGATCTGCCTGCCACATGACCGCTGGACCATGCCCACTGCAGATTATAACCGCCGCAGATTCCATCCACATCCAGCAATTCACCGGCCAGAAACAGTCCGGGACAGATTGCAGACTCCAGGGTTTCACTGTCAACCTGATCCAGGCAAACCCCTCCGCAGGTTACCTGTGCCCGGTCAAATCCATTCACTTCTGTACAGGTACAGAAAAGCTCTCTGGGCATTGTTTTTCCAGTTTTGTTTTCTTTTAAAAGCACTTTCAGAAGTTTATCGGGGAACAGTCCCTGATACTGATTCTTTTCATGAGAATTCATATATTTTCTGATTTCTTCATCCGATATCTCGGGAAAGAACAGAAGTCTCACCTGTACTGTTCTGCCCTCATATAAATGCAGCGCAGCATAGCGACTGATCTGAAATACCGGAATACCCGAGATTCCATAATCGGTCAGCTGCAGTTCCCCCTCTGCCGCAGCAGCCACATTCCGGTCTGCCATCAATTCCACCCGGGCAGAGATACGCACTCCGGCCAGCTCCGGAAACCAGTTTTCTGCACATCGAATGCCGGTCAGGGCCGGAAAAGGATGATGGATGGTATGTCCCAGTGCTTTGGCCAGATCATAGCAGCTTCCATCCGAACCAAGGGCAGGAGAAGCCAACCCGCCTCCTGCAAGAATCACCCGATCTGCTTTTATCGTAATATGTTCGATTTCTGCCGGTCCGTTGTGTTTTTTCTTTTTTCCGTTCTTTTTAACTGTTTCCTTTACCTGACTGTATATTGTCCGGTCTGCCGAAAGGATAAACTCCTCTTTTTCCTTTCGAATTCCTGTCACCCTGCAGCCGGTTTCTATTGCTGCCCCCAGCCGTTTTGCCTCCTGCTCCAGAAGATCCGCCACGGCAGACGCCTGTTGTGATGCAGGGTAGTAATATCCATTTTTTTCCACGGGATATACTCCGATTTTTTTAAAAAAATCCAGAGTATCTTCCACAGAAAACTGTTCAATAATATGTAAGGCAAATGGATTGTTGTGATAACAGGATGCATCCAGATGCCTGTTTGTAAAATTGCAGTGTCCATTGCCTGTGGCAAGGATTTTCTTTCCGGTACGGTCTTTCTGTTCCAGAACAACAACCTGTGCCCCGACCCGGGCAGCCTCAATGGCAGCCATCAGTCCGGATGCACCTCCTCCAATTACAGCCACACGAATTGCTCTGTCTTTCCATACGGTATCCTTCTGATTTTTCACTTTCTATCACCTGTTTCTCTGCTCATAGGTCAGACATGGGAACCCGTTTCTCTTCCCATTTTCCAGACATAAATCCTGTTTTTTCCTTTGATTGATCAGCTGCTGCAATTTTCCAGATATTCATACAGTGCAGGCAGATTTTCCACATAAATTCCCTGCTGCAGCTGGTAAATCAATCCATCCGCCAGTTCCTCACGATCTATACGTGTCTGAAGGCAGATTTTTCTGTGATCTCCGGTATAAGCGATCACTTCATTATCCTGCAGTGTTACATAATAAAATGCTTCTGAAACCGGCAGTTCCGGATATGCCGGTTCCCTTTGATTTCTGTCAGAATCACCTGTAAAGGAAGATTCCTTTTCCAAAGCAGAAATCGAATCCTTTCCGATGGAACGATGAATCCTATCCTCCATTCCGCCGGACAAATACCATGCCGAAGCCACACCGGCCAGCAATACAGATGTAACGAAAAAGCAGATACAGATACGTAATTTCATATGCACCCTCTCCTTTCTTTCAGGGGATGCCGCAGCCTCAGTAAAATGTACAGCAGGGCATATTCCTGTCTGTACATTTACCGGTACGGTTTACGTATAGTATCTGCCGGATTTTGTTTTTTTATTCAATGATCTGAAAAGTAAATGCTGAAAAACAATGTTTCTGCTTTACCGTCTGGTCCACTTATGCCCGAAGCAAATGGGTTTTCTTTGCCAGCTTGACAAGAAGGGTTCCCTTCGGAAACGATTTCAGATCATTTTCTCTGATTGCGCCTGTAATCAGCAGAGCCGCTGCATATACAGCAACAGCCACACAGATAGCCGCCAGAACAGAAATACTGTTGCTCTTTACCAGATGATAAATTCCCTGATAACTGCCCCAGGCTGCTGCCCCCATGATGACAGAACTGATCAGAGGAAGCACAAAGGTCTGCCGGATCTCCGGTTTAAAACGGATTGTACGATAAATCGACCGGAAATTCATGATATTCATCATCAGACCAAAAATAATGTCCGCAATAACCACTGCATAAATGCCCATCGGCAGAAATGCCAGACACAGAATCAGAATCACCATATGGGCTGCCAGAGAAACGGCTGCATTTCTGGCAGGTTCTGAAACCTTTCCTATTCCCTGAAGGACACCATTGGTAATCGTTGAAAACGAGTACAGAATTACCGTGATTCCGCCCACCATCAGAAGTCTGGATGCCAGTTCATTGCTTCCCGGCGTACTTCTGAATAAGAGCTGCAGAATCGGGCTGCTGAGAACAGCCAGTCCAATGCAGGAAGGGATGGCGATCAGCATGGCAAAACGAATGGCCAGCCGGATTTTACCCATAATTTCAGAAGGTTTTGATGTTTTTAACGTTCTGGACAGATTGGGAACTGCAGAAGCAGATAAAGCCGTGGCAAATGCCAGAGGCACATGGGTCAGCAGATGATACTTACCTTCATAGGCATTCCAGCTGATTTTATACATTTCATCCGACATGCCGGACAGACTGGCATAATTACTGAATACGAAAGAATCCAGAACACCGCTGATGGTATAAATTGCAGAATTCAATGTGATCGGAAGAATCATCAGCACCAGTGTCTGCAGAAGCATTCTGCGAGATTCCTTTGTCTGCTGCAGTTCCTTTTCGCTTTTTCTTTTTTCATTATAATACAGTCTGTATACAACAATGCAGACGATCAGTCCTGCAAATGCCCCGGAAAAGGTACCGACAGTACCGCCTGCCGCCCCCAGTGCATCCGAATAGAATTCAACCCGGTGAAGCAGATCCAGACGATGCCCCAGATTCCATAAAACCAGTGCACCCACCACACTCATGACTGCATTCACAACCTGCTCAATAATCTGTGAAATTGCAGTGGGAACCATGGTTCCCTGTCCCTGGAAGAACCCGCGGAAGGCACCCATGAACGCAGAAATCCATACCGTAGGAGCCAGTATCATCAGAGCATATTTGATTTCAGGCCGTTTGTATATGTCATCCGCCAGAAATCCTGCTCCAAAAAACAGAATGCTGAAGGCCAGACCGCCCACTACAGCAGCAAATAAAAGTGCAACGGCAAATACCCTCTTTGCATTCCAGGGCTGCTGATTCCCCATCCGCTCTGCAACCATCTTGGATACTGCAGTCGGGATACCAAAAGAAGAAATCATCCAGATCAGCGAATAAATGGCATATGCATTCGAATACGCTGCATTGCCGCCATCACCAAGGATATTGGTAACCGGAATCCGGTATACAATGCCAATCAATCTTACGATTACAGATGCAATCGCCAGAATACTGCCCTGTACCAGAAAATTGGCTTCCCTTCCCCTTTGTTTTTCAGCCATAATAACGCCTCTTTCCTTTGTAATTATCCATTATTCGATATCCTGTCAGTTTCATTATCTGGTAATTCCCAGCTGTTCCAGCAGATCGCTCTGCTTTTTCTCCATCACTGCCCGTTCCTCTTCTTCCATATGATCATAACCAAACAGATGGAACATACTGTGGGCAGTCAGAAAAGCCAGTTCCCGTTCCACAGAGTGGCCATAGGCTTTGGCCTGCTCCAGCACCTTGTCAACGGAAATCACAATATCCCCCAGAACAAGTTCACCGGTTTCCGGATTGAAACAATCCTGTCCTGCATCTTCACAGTGATCAAAATTGCCCGGTTCTTCATAATCGATCATGGGAAATGACAGCACATCCGTCGGACGGTCAATTTCTCTGTATTCTTTATTGATTCGATGAATTTCGCTGTTATCTGTCAGAAGAATATTCAGCTCTGCTTCATAGGGACAGGGCTCAAAATCCATGGCTCCCATAACAACCCTTCGTAAAAGTGCATCCCAGTCAAAAGGAAGCGCTTTTTCATCCTGATATTCATTTTCTATTTCAATCGTCATATAAATTCCTTTTATGATAATTCTGTTTTTTCATTTGTTGCTGTTTTGAGTTCTGAAAGGCCATCACTTACCGGTTCTGCCGGATTCTGACCTTTTTACGGCATTTTTCTCTTTGGTAAATCGTTTTTCGTTCTTCTGTTTTTTATTTTCCTGTTCTTCATAAGCCTCGTAGGCTTCTACAATCTGCTGTACCAGCGGATGACGGACAATATCTCTGGAATCCAGATTGGCAAAAGCGATGCCCTCCACTTTTCTCAGAACCTTCTGGGCGGTTTCCAGGCCGGACGTAATATTGATATCCAGATCTCTCTGGGTCGCATCACCGGTTACCACAACCTTGGATCCAAATCCTATTCGGGTCAGAAACATCTTCATCTGTGCAGAAGTCGTGTTCTGTGCTTCATCCAGAATAATAAACGCATTATCCAGGGTCCGCCCACGCATATAGGCCAGCGGAGCCACTTCGATCATGCCTTTTTCCATATTGGCCTGTGTTGCTTCCGGTCCCATCATCTGATACAGGGCATCATACAGCGGACGCAGATAGGGATCCACCTTGCTTTGCAGATCACCGGGCAGAAAGCCCAGCTTTTCCCCGGCTTCAATGGCCGGTCTTGTCATAATAATCCGGCTCACTTCATCATTTTTAAAGGCTTTCACCGCCATGGCCATGGCCAGATATGTCTTACCGGTACCGGCAGGACCGATACCAAAGGTGATCATATGCTTCTGAATGGCATCCACATATGCTTTCTGTCCAAGGGTTTTGGGCTTCACAGGCTTTCCGTTGATGGTTCTGCACAGCACATCATCATCCAGCTCCACCACACGATCCTGTTTTTCCTCAAAGGACAACGCCAGAGTATAATCCACATTCTGTTCCGTAATCTGATTCCCCCGCCTGGAAAGCTCCAGCAGACTGTTCAGAACGGAAATTGCCTTTCCAACCATCTCTTCCGGACCGACAACCTTCATCAAACCATCTCTGGACAGAATGGTAACCCGCAGACTGCGCTCTATTTTTTTAATGTACATATCAAACTGACCGGAAATATTCTGCTCATGTTCAGCAGGTACGGCCAACGTCTGTTCCACTAAACTCATCTGAAAATGATACTCCTTACAACGATTCCTCCTGTGCATCCTCTGATTTCGGATATGCATCGGATTCAATTCCCCGGCAGCGGTTCTGCCGCTCTGAAAAGCGCAGTATCCCCTCTGCCCGGTACACAACAGAATCATAATATATTCTGACCTGATTTTCAACCATCAGCTTCTCTTTTTTTTCCTGATTTTGTACAAAATCCTGCAATTCCTCCTGCAAAATCTCTTCTACTTTCTTTTCAGACAGAAGATAATACCCGTTGATTCCATCCCGATATGTAATTTTATAACAACCGATTTCCAGATTCAGTTCCGGGATTCTCAGCAGGCCGGTACTGCCTGCTGCTATTTCTATCCTTTCCTTTTCACCTGCATAATCATTTACAGCCGACTCTTTTCCCACTTCAGATCTTCTGTCTGAAAGTCTATTATCTGAAAGAAATGACTGCACCTGTTCTGTCATCTGTTTTTTCACAGAATGAAAAATCCGGTATGGGGAACAAAGGCTGAGAATATGGTTTCTCATGAATAATCTCACTTCTGCCCCGCTGTACCCCTGATCCGTCCATTTCCTCTCTTCTGCCGGTATTTCCCTTCTGTAGCTGACCTCTGTCAACAACTGTACATCTCCGGACGCATGTACCAGACGATATCCGGTCAGTTCTTCGCTGTCATTATGAAGAGGAACCGCCCCGGAAATCAGAACCTGTCCTTTTTTAACCGTATCACCCGTCTTTACCAGTGCTTTCCCCTGTCTGACAATAATCCGTTCCACGGTTCCATCGGATTCAGCAATCAGATCCGCCGGATCGGTCTCTGCAATGACAGCTTCCAGATCACTGTAATTTTCAGCCACCGTAATCCGCAGCACGGTGCCATCGATCCAGGCCGATGTCCATGAAATTCTTTCAAAATGATCCCGAAGTTTCTGTTCCAGCATATCACAGTTCACTCTGTTTTTTCTGATCCCGGTTTCAATTCCATTCTCCTTTAAAAAACTGAAAATCTGATCATCCGTATAATAAATGTTTTCCTCAATTTTTATTTCCCAGAGATGTCCTGATGCAAATAAAACCAGAAACAGCAGTATCCAGATTCCGGAAAGCAGCGCATATCGGCCATGATACCGTTTCCAATAGAATGGCAGACCATATTCCCGTATCACACATAATGTCACACCGGATTTATCTGCCAGCATGCTGCAAAGAGAAAAATCATAAAGATTCATATAACACTGGAACGTATCTTCTGTTTTCCTGATATTTTTCAGAAAAATCCCATGATTCCTGCAAAGGTTAAAAAAACGTTCGGCAGAACCACCTCGGATCTGCAAAAGGACATATCCCCTGAAAAACCGGAACAATACATCACCGCCTTTCAAAATGAATGGAATCAATCTCACCGGTGATTTTCATGATCACATCTGAATAATAGGATATCTGCATGTTATTTCCTTCCACAATTATCATATATCCGGAAGCCAGTACCCGCACCAGCATGGGATCATAACTGCATAGTCCTTTAAAATTCTCGATTCTGACCTCCTGATGGCCGCTGATTTCCATCAGCGCAACCCCTTTCGCCATATCTGCAGGGATCTGCAGTGCATGAAAAATCCTGTCCTTCATTCAGTCACCGGCAGTGTTTTTTATAATGTATGCAAAAGATATGCCCTGATATTCCAGTTGGAATCTGTCTGCTGCATCATTGTCATGAATCGCCGCAGCACCTCTATGTGAAAGGTATCGGTAATTGGTATACAACGAGAAAAAGCCACAGGTTCAACCCTGTGGCCTAATTCTACAAATCAAAATAATAATGATTAGTTGTATTTACGCTTTCTCGCAGCTTCAGACTTTTTCTTACGTCTTACGCTGGGCTTTTCGTAATGTTCTCTCTTACGAATTTCCTGCTGAATGCCAGCCTTTGCACAGTTTCTTTTGAATCTGCGTAAAGCACTGTCTAAGCTTTCGTTCTCCTTCACGATTACGTTTGACATAGCTCACACCTAACCTCCCTTCAGTTGCGTATTGTGTCTTTACAACTGGTTGGGTAAATTCTAACACAACTAGTATTATAACATAATTTTGCTATTCGTCAACACAAAATTACATCTTTTTTGTAACTATTCAGCAAAGCATCATTTCAGGACAAATCAGCAGCGGCAAGCTTGCTTGTAAGCTATTATTTCAGCTGACTTTCCACTGCTTCACAGACTTTTGCCAGTGCAGCATCAATGCCTTCCGGATTCTTACCGCCTGCCTGTGCCATATTGGGACGACCACCGCCGCCGCCGCCCACAAGACCGGCAATGGCTTTGATCAGATTACCTGCATGTGCACCGGCCTTCTGTGCTTCAGGAGTCACCATGGAAATCAGGTTTACCTTGCCATCTGCTGCAGATGCAATAACAATAACACCTTCACCCAGTTTTTCCTTCAGCTGATCACCCAGATTTCTCAGACCATTCATGTCCACGCCATCTGCACGTACAGCAAGAACTTTAACACCCTTTACTTCTTTTACCTGGTTCATAACATCACCAAGGGCATCGTTGGCAAGTTTGCTCTTTAATTTTTCATTTTCTGCCTGCAGCGCCTTGATTTCTGCGTGAAGTGCTTCGATTCTGGATACCAGCTGCGCCGGCTCTGTCTTCGCTGCCTTTGCGGCTGCATTCAGTTTCTCTTCCAGTTCATTGTAATAAGCGGTTACACCTTTTCCTGTCAGCGCTTCGATTCGGCGTACACCTGCTGCAATACCGCTTTCGGAGATAATCTTGAAGGATCCGATTGCAGATGTATTTGCCACATGGGTACCGCCGCACAGTTCTTTGGATACATCTCCCATGCATACAACACGGACATCCTGATCATATTTCTCACCAAAAAGAGCCATAGCACCGGATTTCTTTGCTTCTTCGATATTCATGACATTGGTAACAACCGGAATTGCTTCTGCAATGGATTCATTAACCAGTTTTTCTGTTTCCGCAATTTCTTCAGCGGTCATAGCCTGGAAATGAGAGAAGTCAAAACGCAGTCTGCCTGCTTCCACCAGAGAGCCGGCCTGTTCCACGTGATTGCCGAGAACCTTACGAAGAGCTGCCTGGAGCAGATGAGTTGCACTGTGGTTCTTTGCTGTATCACCGCGGTTAGCAGAACATACAGATGTAGTTACGGTTTCATTCACTGCGAACATACCCTTTGTAACAATACCAACGTGACCGATCTTGCCGCCTTTTAAATTAATGGTATCATTCACCTTAAATTCTGCGTCAGCTTTTGTGATCACACCGGTATCTGCCTTCTGTCCACCCATGGTCGCATAGAAAGTGGTCTGATCCAGAATCAGAGTACCCTGATCTCCTTCTGCCAGTGCCTGTGAAATCTCAGCTGCACCGGTTTCTTCATCTGTTACTCTGGTGATAACCAGAATCTTTCCGTCAGCAGTCAGTTTATCATAGCCTGTAAATTCAGAAGTAATGGCAGGATCGATTTCATCGTAAACTGTTGCATCCGCACCCATATAATTGGATTTCTTACGTCTGCTTCTGGCCAGTTCCTTCTGTTCTTCCATACATCTGGTGAATCCTTCTTCGTCAATGGAAATGCCTTTTTCGAAAAGAATTTCCTTGGTCAGATCAATGGGGAAACCATAGGTGTCGTACAGACGGAATGCATCTTCACCGGCCAGTACCTTTTCATCTTTTGCAGCCAGAGATTCTTCCAGTTCAGCCAGAATACTGAGACCCTGATCAATGGTACGTGCAAAGCTTTCTTCTTCTGTACCGATAACGGTGTTGATCAGTGCTTTCTTTTCTTCCAGTGCAGGATAACCATCTTTGGATGTTTCAATGACGGTATTGCTCAGTGTTTTCAGGAAAGAACCTTCAATACCAAGCAGACGACCATGACGTGCAGCACGGCGCAGCAGACGTCTTAATACATAGCCGCGTCCTTCGTTGGAGGGCATGATGCCATCGGAAAGCATATGACTTACAGAACGAATATGGTCAACAATTACACGGATGGAAATATCCTTCTTCGGATCTTCGCCGTAACGGATACCAGAAAATCTGCATACTTCGTCACGAAGAGCAACAAAAGTATCAATACTGAATACAGAATCCACATCCTGAACAATCACTGCCAGACGTTCCAGACCCATACCGGTATCAATGTTCTTATTTTCCAGTTCCACGTAATTGCCGTTGCCGTCTCCGTTGAACTGTGTGAATACGTTATTCCATACTTCCATGTAACGGTCACAGTCACAGCCTACTGTACAGCCTTCCTTACCGCAGCCATACTTTTCACCGCGATCATAGTAGATTTCTGAACAGGGACCGCAGGGGCCTGAACCATGTTCCCAGAAGTTATCTTCCTTTCCAAAACGGAAAATTCTTTCTGCGGGGATCCCCATCTCTTTATTCCAGATTTCAAATGCTTCTTCATCATCTTCATAAATGGAAGGATACAGTCTGTCTGCATCCAGACCCACAACTTCTGTCAGAAATTCCCATGACCAGTGAATTGCTTCTGTCTTAAAGTAATCACCGAAGGAGAAGTTGCCCAGCATTTCAAAAAATGTCAGATGGCGGGCTGTTACACCTACATTTTCAATATCACCGGTACGTACACACTTCTGGCAGGTGGCCATACGTGTGCGGGGCGGTACTTCCTGACCGGTAAAATAGGGCTTTAACGGTGCCATTCCGGCAGGAATCAGCAGTACACTGTTATCATTGTGAGGAACAAGTGAGTAACTGCTTTTGCAAAGATGACCTTTGGTTTCAAAGAAATCCAGGAACATCTGTCTTAATTCATTAACACTGTATTTTTTCACTGTAAGTACGCTTCCTTTCTCATACTGTGTAAATTCTCTTATCAGGCGGCAGTTCAAACATCCCATGTACGCCAAAAGATGCAGGTATAATACCTGCATCTTCTGTGCAGCATGGAAGGTTGCCTATTCAGATTTATTTTGCACCCTTCTTGCTGTCATGGTACTTCACACCTGCGATAAATCCCGCAACAACGATAGCAGCATAAACAACGAATTTTACTGCAGATTCAATAAATGCGCTCAGAAACATCTGAATTACCTCCTTTTTATTGTAACAGTCTGTGTATACCTTCTCCTCACGAAAATACTTCAGACTGAACAGATACCTGATTCATTTCCATCATGGCTGTCTGCTTCTTTCTGTCTTCACAGAACTAACACATGATACATTATCTTATCACACCAGTCCATAGAATGCAAGAAAAAAAAGAGCAGTCCTTTCAAACTGCCCTTTCTTTCTGATTATATCCCAAACGCAGGAAAATATTTGCTTCACAGACTGAACCAGAAGCCAAATCTTTACAATCGTCGTTCTGAACTGCTGTTTCTTCCGGAATTAATTCTCATTATATCCGTTGGGATTCTTTGACTGCCAGTTCCAGGAATCACGGCACATTTCATCAATACCGTACTGTGCTTCCCATCCCAGTTCAGCTTTTGCCTTTGCAGGATCTGCATAACAGCAGTCGATATCACCGGGTCTTCTGTCCACAATCTTATAATTGATGGCATGTCCGCATGCTTTTTCAAATGCATGAACCACCTGAAGAACGCTGTATCCATTTCCTGTACCCAGGTTATAGATCAGTACTCCCTGCTTATCCTTCAGTTTTTCAATGGCTTTTACATGGCCGATTGCCAGATCCACCACATGAATATAATCTCGCACACCGGTTCCATCGGGTGTATTGTAATCATTGCCGAACACACTCAGGCATTCTCTCTTGCCGATGGCAACCTGTGCAATATAAGGCAGAAGGTTGTTGGGAATGCCTTTGGGATCTTCACCGATCATACCGGATTTATGAGCTCCGATCGGGTTAAAGTAGCGAAGAAGAATTACATTCCATTCGGGATCTGCCACATTGAAGTCTGTCAGGATCTGTTCCAGCATTCCCTTGGTCTGACCATAAGGATTGGTAATTTTGCCCTTCGGACACTCTTCTGTAATCGGAACAAATGCCGGGTCTCCATATACGGTTGCAGAGGAACTGAATACGATATTCTTGCATCCATGTTTTCTCATGACATCACATAATACCAGAGTACCTGTAATGTTGTTGTAATAATATTCCAGAGGTTTTGCAACGGACTCACCAACGGCTTTTAAACCGGCAAAATGAATAACGGAATCGATGGTTTCATTCTCAAAAATCTTTTCCATTGCTTCTCGGTCCAGAATATCCGCTTCATAAAATGTTACATGCTTACCTGTAATCTCTTCAACACGCTTAACTGCTTTCTCGCTTGAATTGTATAAGTTGTCCACAACTACTACTTCATAGCCTGCATTTAATAATTCAACACATGTATGGCTGCCGATATAACCGGCACCGCCTGTAACTAAAATTGCCATTGTTTCCTCCTGTGAAACCTGTTTT
>JALETI010000234.1 GCA_022781515.1 Lachnospiraceae bacterium | reverse complement strand
AACAACGCCGTAGATCTTACTCATGGGAATGGTTGTCTCATCAGAAATGATCTGCTGAACCTCGATGGGCAGATATCCGTAAATCTCCTGTGCGCCCTGAAGGATCGGCATCAGCGCACCTTTCTGGCCCTTATGAGCAGCGATCAGCTTTTTCAGTTCCGCTTCCTGCTCAGGGGTGCCGTTGAAAGGTATGGTTGTCTTTCCAGCACTCATCTTTTTACCTCCTCTTTGACTAATATATATTAATCCTTTTCAAAGCAGGCAAATCCATTCATATCTTCGCAGCATTCCATATATATTCATGCTGTCCAAAATTCCTCATAAACAGTAACATATGATTTCATCTGTTCTTACAGTCCATCAGTATAATATTTACAAAAAAATCAAAAACAGCCAAAATATTCGATATTCACAGATTTCCTGAAATTTCGTCTGCAGAAATCCAGACACAGACGAAAATGGAAGGCACTGAATTATAGCGGTCAGCACCCTATCGGCAATTACCCCTTCGGTAATGCTCGGATTAATTTCAAAATAAAAATGAATTCAATACCACAATAAAGGGTTATATTACTTTCAGGTATTCATCTTATGGTATATTTATCTGCAAATGATATTATCAATGTATTCGCAGTTTATATCGATAATATCGATATGTGATATTGAATTTAGTGATGAAACTCATAAAGCGCATAAAACCCGGGAACAGCCCGCAGGCTGCCCCGGATAGTTAAACTACGTGTTTCAATTCAAGTCACAGTTTTAGTCTTCTGCAACTCTCTTGATAATGTTTGCTGTCATCAGATCGGAAATCATATCGGTTAATTCCTTAATGCTTCTGCCTCTTACACAGCAAATAACGCCTTCTTTGGTACGAACATCAACAACTTTGCCCTTCTTGATGAGCAGTTCCAGTTCACAGTGTTCAGGACACAGAGGACATGTGAAGTCCTGAGCAGTTGTTTCCCAGATACGATATGCATCGTGTCTCTTGTATGTCAGAGCACCTACGGGACAGGCCTGTACGCAGTTACCGCAGAATTCACAGTTGGTGTTGTTCCAGTCAATACCGAATGCGGTACCGATTGTAGCTGCAAAACCTCTCTTGGTTGTATCGATAGCGCCAACACCTACCAGCTTATGGCAGGTATTTACACAACGGTGGCACATGATACACAGGTTGGGATCATATGTAAAGTAAGGATTGGAATCATCAATGGGCTTATCAACTCTTTCGCCTTCGAAGGAAGATTCTTTTACACCATACTTGAAGCAAAGATCCTGCAGTTTACATTCACCGTTGGCACGGCATGCAAAACAGTTTGTTTTATGGTTGGATAACAGCAGTTCCAGGATACCCTTTCTTGCTGCAACAACTCTTTCGCTTTCTGTAAATACAACATTACCGTCAGCTGCAGGGAAGGAACAAGCGGTAACCAGCTTGGGCATGCCCTGAATTTCTACCATACACATACGGCAGGATGCTTCCGGGAATAAACCTTTAATATAACATAATGTGGGAATCTTAACGCCAGCTGCCTCTGCTGCCTGCAGGATTGTGGAACCAGCTTCAACTTCAACAGTTATCCCATTAATTGTAACTTTAATCATGCTTCACTCCTCCTGAATTAAGCTTTGTAAACAGCTTCTTTCTTACACTTGGAAATACATACGCCACACTTCACGCACTTGGACGGATCGATGGTGTACGGTTTCTTCTTTTCACCTGTGATTGCTTCTGCAGGACAGTTCTTTGCACACAGTCCGCAGCCG
>JALETI010000145.1 GCA_022781515.1 Lachnospiraceae bacterium | reverse complement strand
CGGATGCATTATTTGAAACGATTTCCGGTTTTACCACCACCGGTGCCAGTATTCTGCCGGAGGTGGAAAGTCTGTCCCGCTGCATGCTTTTCTGGAGAAGCTTTACCCACTGGATCGGTGGTATGGGTGTACTGGTCTTTCTGCTGGCGATTCTTCCCATGACCGGAGGATCCCATATGAATCTGATGCGTGCAGAAAGCCCGGGACCTTCCGTTGGAAAACTGGTGCCCAAAGTAAAGCATACGGCACGAATTTTGTATCTGATCTATGTGGGCATGACAGTGCTTCAGATTATTCTGCTGCTGTTGGGTAGAATGCCGGTGTTTGATGCATTGACAACAGCCTTCGGTACAGCAGGTACCGGCGGATTCGGCATAAAAAATGACAGCATCATGAGCTATTCTCCCTATATCCAGTGGATTGTAACCATTTTTATGCTGCTTTTTGCGATTAATTTTAACGCGTATTATTTTATCCTGTATAAAAAATGGAAAAAGGCACTGGAAATGGAAGAAGTACGCCTTTTTCTGGTGGTGGTTGCAGCGTCCATCGGTCTGATTACTTTCAATATTTATAATCCGGAGCTGGGATTTTTCCATAATCTGCGGGATGCGTCTTTTCAGGTGGCATCGCTGGTTTCATCCACCGGTTTTTCTTCCGTTGATTTCGACCTGTGGCCGGTGGTATCCAAAACTATTCTGGTTATGCTGATGTTTATGGGCGCCTGCGCAGGAAGTACCGGCGGTGGTATCAAAGTAGCCAGACTGGTTATTCTGTTTAAGGCATTTAAAAAGGAAATGCACTCCTATCTGCATCCCAAAAGTGTCCGGAAGGTGCAGATGGATGGAAAACCCATTGAACATGAGGTAGTACGTGCCACCAATGTATATTTTTCCACTTTTATGCTTGTTTTTGCAGTGTCCCTGCTGATTATTTCCTTTGATGGAAAGGATCTGGTGACAAACTTTACGGCTGTCATTGCCACATTGAACAACATTGGTCCCGGTCTGAATCTGGTGGGGCCCACCTGCAATTTCAGCCATTTTTCGATTTTATCCAAGTATGTGATCATGTTTGATATGCTGGCTGGACGTCTGGAACTGTTCCCCATGCTGCTGGTATGTTATCCTCCCCTGTGGAAACAGATGTTTGAAAGGGGAAAATCGTGAAATAATTATCTATAGTTGCTTTCTTGTATAAAATCAAGTACAATGAATTGTATTTTTTACCTGACATCATATTGCTGCAGATCTGAGTCTGCGCATTTTGTATGTAAGTTGCCTCATGGAAATGACTGCCATTTCGGTGGTGATCTATGAGGGTATCCCTAGGATATATGTGAAGGAGAGCTATAAAATGAGTAAATTGTATCTTGCTGAGAGCAAAAGCAATGACGTGAAAAGTCAGGGTCTGATGCGGAAGCTTGCAGGGAAATCCAGTATTTTCCCTCCGGGTACCGACCCGTTAAAGGTGGTGCTGGCATTGATTACCGCATCCCGCTGTCAGTCCTGCGGCAAATGTACACCCTGTCGCGAGGGTATGCCGAAACTGGAAATGATGCTGCGGAATATCATTGACGGAAAAGCGACTGCGGAAACGCTGGTTCAGTTCCGTGCCACAGCAGATCTGCTTGCCAACTGTGCAGATTGTGCCATCGGTTACCAGACCGGTGAAGAGGTGCTGGAGAGTTTAAGTCTTTTCGGTGATCAGTATCTTGCATACATTGCAGGAAAACCGGCTGAAAAGAATCAGGTACATATCCCCTGTGTTACTCTTTGCCCTGCCCATGTGGATATTCCAGGATATATTGCCCATGTGCATGATGGTAATTATGCGGATGCAATCAACCTGATCCGTCGTGATAACCCGCTGCCTACGGCATGTGCCATGATCTGTGAACATCCCTGTGAGGAAAGATGCCGCCGTAACCTGATTGACAGTTCTGTGAATATCCGCGGTATAAAAAAATATGCGGTGGATCAGATTGCAGCAGATAAGGTGGCAGTCCCTGTTCCCAACCCGTCAACCGGTAAAAAGGTTGCTGTTATCGGCGGCGGTCCCAGCGGTATGACAGCAGCTTATTTCCTGTCTCTGATGGGCCACAAGGTTACAGTGTACGAAGCAAAGGAACATCTGGGCGGTATGCTGATGTACGGCATCCCCAACTATCGTTTCCCCAAGGACCGACTGGATGAGGATATGAATGCAATCCTTTCCACCGGCAATATTGAAGTAATATACAATGTCAATGTAGGTGTGGATATTTCCATCGAAGAAGTACGAAACAGTCATGATGCCATGTATGTGGCAATCGGTGCACAGGTGGGAAAGAAGCTTCGTATGGAAGGTGCAGATGCGGAAAACGTATTCTCCGCAGTTGAAATGCTGGACCAGATCGGCCATGGAAATCGTCCGGATTACACCGGAAAAACTGTATGTGTCATCGGCGGCGGCAACGTTGCCATGGATGCGGCGAGAAGTGCCCTGCGCTGTGGTGCAGCGGATGTCCGCATTGTATACAGAAGACGTCATGAAGACATGACAGCTCTGGAAACCGAAATTGAATCTGCCATTATGGAAGGAATCGAGCTGATGCTTCTGCAGGCTCCTGTAAGCATTGAAAAGGATGCAGAAGGTAAATGTGCCGCTCTGTGGGTACAGCCTCAGATGATCGGTCCCTATGATCGCGGAGGACGTCCGGCTCCCATGAATGCAGCAAAGGATCCGGAGCGCATTGCATGTGATATTGTACTGATCGCAGTCGGTCAGGATATCGTCAGCAAACCCTTTGAAAACTTCGGTATTCCCGCCAACAGAAATGTACTGCAGGCTGGTCTTGATACTGCAGTGGAAGGAATGCCCGGTGTATTTGTCGGCGGTGACTGTGCAACCGGCCCTGCCACAGCAATCCGTGCCATTGCAGCAGGAAAAGTGGCAGCATGGAATATTGATGAATATCTGGGATGCGGCAGTATTCTGAACTGCGGTGTGGAAGCACCCATGCCGAAGCCCAACAACCGTATTCCCACCGGAAGGGTCAATATCGGTGAAAGGCCTGCATATCAGCGTAAACATGATTTTGACCATGTGGAATGTCCCATGACATATGAAGAAGCCATGCAGGAATCCGGCAGATGCCTGCGATGTGATGTATGCGGATATTATGATTGATCATATTGTTTAGTTGATGTTCCAGGGGCTGTCGCACGAATTGTAATTCAATTTTGTGCGACAGCCCCTTTTTCGCACTTCAAGCCAGTCAGTATATCCACCACGGGTACAGAGTCTGAGTCTTTGAAGCTCTAGAGCTCAAGTTCCTTTTTTCAGGGGCCGGTGCCAACGCATGAATCCGCCTGATGCGAATTCATTTGAACGGTGGGCACCTAATCTCGCAGGGTCGAAACCTGCGAGATTACCCCTTACATACAGGAGCTTTCGCTAAGACCTTCTAAAGACTCAGGCGAATGTACCCTTTTGGTGGATATATTTGCACTGGCTTGAAGTGCTTATTTGTCCAAAATAAAGATTAGAATTGCGATTGTGCGACAGCCCCTTTTGTGTCCTGTGAGGTGACATGAAAGCAGAAAAAATGGGCTGCAGGAGGCAGGAACTGCCGCCGGAGCCCAAAAGCAGGCTGGCAAAGGTGTTAATTGTACAGTACCATGCTGAAATAGGTGGCGGAATCATTTCCGTAGTTGTAACACATCTCCATGGATTCGGCCAGAGAGAAGATGACAATTCCATGACTTTCCATGGAGTTCAGCCGTTCTTCCGGATGGCGGCAGGGCTCATCGGGACAGGCGCAGACATCGCAGATGGCGCAGCCTGTGGAGAGAACCAGAAAAGGAGCTGGTTTGCCGTTGAGATCCGCATCCTCCGGTGCGGTCATGGGGAGCCCGGTTTCTTCATATAATCGTTTCCGGATGTCCCGGGTAACGGCTTCATGATCTTTTTTTGCCATCAGACATTCTTCTGTATTCCACGCATCGGTCACCGGATTTACTGTGGAAAAAAGGAAAAAATGTGGATATTGCAGGCATTTTTTCATATTATCGTGGACACTTCCCACATAAGGCGGACAGGCCCAGCAATGATTGCAGCGGGAGCATTCATTTTCGCAGATATAGCGGACTTTTTCGGAAAAAGGAATCTGATCGGTGGTACCGAAGCAGTATTCGCAGATGGGGTAATCATTTATCAGGTTTTCAAGGATGTTCCGGATAGACATATGGGATACCGCCTTTCAATTTGTTTTCTGATCTTACTTTTTTGTATCATTATATCCAAACTGAGGAAACAGAACAAGTGCATAATAGTCCTGTCATTGAAAAGAGATATGGCTTTTTGGCGGAAAACTTCTTGCTTATGGAAGTAAATAAGGGTATACTAACCAACAAAATACCATATTAGGGAATAGAGGCGAAGATTGCGCACGGATTCGAACAGGAAAATGTTTGCTTCGCAAACCAAATCCGGCGCAAATCTCCGCAAGCGTCGATTTGAATGTGTAGAAACGGAAAATGGATTTACCGGCAGAGAAAGAAGGTCCGCCATGGATAATATGAAATTAAATGGACAGAAGACGTATGAATATATCTTCAATTATTTTTCGGAAAAGATTCTGTCAGGGGAATTGAAATTGAATGATAAGATTGACACGGAGCGTGATATTGCGGAAAAGCTGGGTGTCAGCCGTAATTCCGTGCGGGAAGTGATGCATATGCTGGAGATGACAGGTCTGATCGAGTGCCTGCAGGGCAGCGGAAATTACGTACGCTGCGATCCGGAAGGGTATATGCTGAAATCGGTCAATATGGTTATGGCATTGATGGAGATTGATTATACGGAAATTCTGGAAATCCGTACCGGTTATGAGCATATGGCACTGAAGCTGGCTATCAGCAATGCGACGGAAGAAGAGCTCGAGTCGATTCATCAGATTCTGATACAGATGGATCAGCCCATGAGCACGAAGGAAAGTGCCGCTTTGGATAACAATTTTCACCATACGTTGGTGAAAGCATCCCATAACCGCCTTCTGATTTTGTATTACTCCATGCTGGACAAGCTGCTTGACTGTTTTATTGAAAATATGCGCAGCCGGATTCTGGTAAGCCGGATGAAGGCGGAGCAGCTTCGAAAGACACATTGGGATATTTATGAAAGTCTGCTCAGTAAAGATATGGAAGCCGGTATGAATGCCATGTATAAGCATTTTCAAATTGTCGATGAGCAGGTGAAAAAGCTGAGGCAGAAGGAATCCGTGTGAACAGAATGATCAGGAAATTGGGGTGAATGATTAAAAAGAATATTTATCCTTGCTGAACAGATGTGATATAATATAATCATTCGAATAAAAGAAGGAGTACACTGAAATCCATAGGAGAACAGGTAAATATAATATGTTAAGCAAAGAGATAAAAAATGAATTTATAAAAATCATCCGGGAGGAGCTGGTTCCCGCCATGGGCTGTACGGAACCCATTGCACTGGCTTACGCATCTGCCAGAGGACGGGAGGTTCTGGGAAAAATGCCGCAGCGAATCGATGCGTTATGTTCCGGAAATATGATTAAAAATGTAAGATGTGTCACGATTCCGAATTCCGGAGGCATGACTGGAATTGAGACGGCCTGTATACTGGGTGCTGCAGAGGGGAATCCCGGTGCCGGCATGGAAGTGCTGGAATCGGTGAGTGATGAAGGCCGCAGACGCACCAGAGAACTTCTGGAGCAGAAGTGCTGCAGGGTGGAATTTCTGGATTCTGAAATTCCCCTTCATTTCATCATCCGCTTATATGCAGGAAATGATATGGTTGAAGTGGAAGTGCGTCATACCCACACCAATATTGTTGCCATTCGGAAAAACGGGACTGCGGTATTTGAAAAAAGTGACGAACAGGCGGAAACTGGACATGCCACTGACCGTTCCCACCTGACACTGGACAATATCAGGTGTTTTGCAGATGAAGTGGATATTGATGAGGTCCGCAAAATCTATGAACGGCAGATCCGCTGCAATATGGATATTGCGTATGAAGGAATTTCCGGTGATTACGGTCTGGGAATCGGCAGAATGATTCGTGAATCCTATGCAGATGGCGTGGTTACCCGTATGAAAGCATACGCAGCAGCCGCATCGGAAGCCCGTATGGGAGGATGTGACATGCCGGTTATCATCAATTCCGGCAGCGGCAATCAGGGGATTGCATCATCAGTTCCGGTTATTGTGTATGCCAGAGAAAATAATATTCCCACAGAGCGTCTGTATCGTGCTTTGATTTTTTCCAGTCTGCTGACCATCTACCAGAAGGAATTTATCGGAAAACTGTCTGCATTCTGCGGGGCAGTATCCGCTTCCTGTGCCAGCGCGGCAGCGATTACGTATCTGGTTGGCGGCACAAAGGAACAGATCAAGGCCACCATTGACAATACGCTGGCCAATATTCCGGGCATTATCTGTGATGGTGCAAAAATATCCTGTGCAGCCAAAATTGCTTCCAGTCTGGATGCTTCCATGATGGCTCATTATCTGGCCATGCAGAATAAGGAGTATGAAGCATATACCGGCATTCTGAAAGAAGACGCCGGAGAAACCATAAGCTGTGTGGGATACATCGGAAAAGTGGGAATGCATCAGACCGATAAGGAAATCATCAAAATGATGCTGGAGTAAACAGGAGGCAGAGAAATACATGTACGATTGCATAATTATCGGAACTGGTCCGGCGGGACTTTCCGCCGCGATCAATCTGAAAACTTATAACAAAAATTTTGTCTGGTTTGGTTCCGGAACACTGAGTGACAAGGTCAGAAAAGCGGAAAAGATTGTCAATTACCCTGGTTTTCCGGAAATCAGCGGACAGGGACTGTTTGAAAAATTTAAAGAGCATATTGAAGCAGCCGGTATTGAAATTACGGAAAAAACCGTAAACAATGTGATGGAAGCCGGCGGCTACTATATGGTTCTGGCGGATAATGAGCTGTATGAAGCTAAAACCATTATTCTGGCCATGGGTGTCATGTCTGCAAAAGTTCTGGAAGGAGAGCAGGAGTATCTGGGCAGAGGCGTCAGCTACTGCGCAACCTGCGATGGCATGCTGTATCGGGGAAAGAAGATTGCAGTGATCTGTAATTCACCCAAATATGAGCATGAAGTAGAATATCTGGCAGATCTGGCAGCACAGGTTTATTATTATCCCACCTTTGACAGTGCTGTTCAGCGGGATAATATAACCATTTCAAAGGACAGACCGAAAATAATCCAGGGGGATATGCAGGTTCGCTCTCTGGTTCTGCGTTCCGGAGAAACCGTTGAAGTGGACGGTGTATTCTGTCTGCGAAATGCCATTGCTCCATCCAGTCTGATTCCGGGAATCCAGCTGGACCATGCCCATATTGCTGTGGATCGTTCCATGGCAACCAACTTAAAGGGCTGTTTTGCATGCGGTGACTGTACAGGTCGTCCCTATCAGTATACGAAAGCTGTAGGAGAGGGAAATATCGCTGCCCACAGTGTGATTTCTCATCTGGCTGAGAAAGAATAAATTGTAAAAATCGGTCCTATTTCGACTGTTTTCTTGATTCTGTCATGTTAAAGGACTAAAATCTATGCCGAATTCAATACATAATGAACCAAGAGAAGGAGAGCGTATTACAATGAATGGTTTAATTATGATGTTAATTGCGATTGTAGTTCTTGGTGCAGGTTATCTGGTTTATGGCCGCTGGCTGGCCAATACCTGGGGAATTGATCCCAATGCAAAGACCCCTGCATATGAACTTCGCGACGGCGTAGATTATGAACCGGCTGATACACAGGTTGTGTTCGGCCATCAGTTTGCATCAATTGCAGGTGCAGGTCCCATCAACGGCCCCATTCAGGCGGCTGTGTTCGGATGGGTTCCGGTCCTTCTGTGGCTGCTGATCGGCGGCGTCTTCTTTGGAGCGGTGCAGGATTTTTCCGCCATGTATGCTTCTGTAAAGAACAAAGGCCGTACCATCGGTTATATTATTGAAGAATATATCGGTAAGCTGGGCAAGAAGCTGTTTCTTTTGTTCTGCTGGCTGTTCTGTATTCTGGTGGTTGCTGCATTTGCAGACGTGGTAGATGGAACCTTTATGGGATTTACCGCGGAAGGTGAAAAGATTGCAGCAAACGGATCCGTTGCCATGACTTCCGTTCTGTTTATTCTGGAAGCCGTTGCACTGGGCTGTGTCCTTCGTTTTGCAAAACTGGGGAAAACCATGAATACCATTCTGGCAATTGTACTTCTGGTGGCAGGTGTGGTCCTTGGTCTGAATTTCCCGATTTTCATTGAAAAGAGTACCTGGCAGATTATTGTATTCTTATATATTGCCATTGCATCCATCGTTCCCGTATGGGCACTGCTGCAGCCCCGTGATTATCTGAACAGTTATCTGTTGGTGATCATGATCGTGATGGCGGTGATTGGTGTTCTCTTTACCAATCCGGATATCAACCTGCCTGCATTTACCAGTTTCAATGTGGAAGGTGTCGGCTCCATGTTCCCGATTCTGTTTGTTACCATCGCCTGTGGTGCAGTATCCGGTTTCCATTCACTGGTTTCTTCCGGTACGGCATCCAAGCAGATCAACAATGAAAAGGCCATGCTTCCGGTATCCTTCGGTGCCATGCTGCTGGAATCCATGCTGGGCGTTATTTCACTGATTGCGGTGGGAAGCTTTGCTGTTGGTGCAGCAGCAGAAGCAGGATATACCACACCGCCCCAGATTTTTGCGGGTGCAGTGGCCAACTTCCTGTCCACACTGGGTCTGCCCCACAATGTTATTTTTACATTGATCAATCTGGCAGTATCCGCATTTGCCCTGACCAGTCTGGACTCCGTTGCACGTATCGGACGTCTTTCTTTCCAGGAACTGTTCTTGGATGCATCCATTGAGGATGAAAACATGGAACCCTGGAGAAAAGTGGTTACCAGCAAATATTTTGCAACCATGATCACTCTGGTTCTGGCATATATCCTTGCAAAAGCAGGCTATGCCAATATCTGGCCTCTCTTTGGTTCTGCCAATCAGCTGCTGTCAGCTCTGGCCCTGATTGCCTGTGCGGTATACTTTAAAAAGACAAACCGCAAAGGCTGGATGCTGTGGATTCCCATGCTGATCATGCTGGCAGTAACCATGACAGCCCTGGTTCAGAAAATCATTGCACTGGTTGCTGCACCCACTGCAGGAAACCTGCTTCAGCTGGCATTTGCTGTGGCTCTGATGGTTCTGGGTGTGATTGTAGCTTTACAGGGACTGAAAAAACTGTTTCTGGAAAAGGAAACAGCATAATAGCTGAAAATTGAACAGAAAAAAAGATGTCCGGATCGGCAGAAAAGCCGTCCGGACATCTTTTTTGGTGACAGAACGATTTGCTTCTGATTAGTTCAGAACCTCATCGTGAATATATTCAGAAAAATTGTTTCTCAGATATGCATCAAAATTTGCAGCAGTCAGAACAGAACCGGTCTTTTCCATGACGATTTCCTGACCGAGAGACAGTCTGTTTCTGATAATCTTCAGTAATTCAATAACCATGCTGATGGTAACAGTAGGGCCGCTGACAGCTTCACTGATCAGAAAATCTTCGATGGTATTGCTGATTACACGGTCATTGGTAACAGAATCATAAAGTGTTGCAGTGTTCTTTTTCATAAATATTCCTCTTCCTCTCTTTTCCCCTGGTGATATAGAATCGCTGATAAACAAAATTGTTAAATAAATAACAAACTTAACGATTAAAATTATACGTCCGTTACGAAGCAGTGTCAATACAGGGGAGTCAGATTTTCTATTTTCTACGTAATGACTCTCGAACGTCCGGAAAAAGGGGTATAGTTTGAATATTATTTCAATACAGCACTTTAAAGAATTGGAGATATTATGTAGAAATCAAACATAAAACAGAGGTATACTCTTTGGTATATTTGTATATTAATGCACAAAAATCCGGATTTTCGTCCAGAATGTTAAAGACCTATTTTTCCATTATCATATTGCTGATGGCCAGTGTGGTCTGTGCCTGCTGTTCGTCTGCTGATATGGATGCGGTGCCGTCCCCTTTCTGTACACCATAGTTTCCAAATTGGGCATGGTTTCCGCCAGAGATATATACTTCGGTAAAGTCTTCCGGCAGGAATTCTTTTCCCTGTTCATATTTTTCCATATTCAGTACATGATCTTCGCTGCCATAGATCGAAAGGACAGAAAATCCTTCTGTCCGAAGGCTTTTGGTCGGGTAAGCAGCCAGCAGGATCAGACCATCCAGATGATCGGTATTGTCAGCGCAGTAGTCTGCTGCCATGGCACCGCCAAGGGAGTGACCGCTCAGGTACCAGTGATTGTAATCATAGGTTTCCAGAATCTGATCGGCTCGATTCCGCCCTAAAAATGCCAGATTGCAGGGCATTTCCAGAAGAAAGACATCAGTTCCCTGTTCTGCTGTCCGGTAAAACAGAGGAAGATATGCTGTATATTCCACTTTTGCACCGGGATAGAAAATCAGTGCGCTCTCTGTTCCCGGTCCATCCAGAAACAGACCGTCTTTTATTTCGGAGATGGAAACATTGCCATTCTGACTGAAATATTGCTGTATGGATTCGTCGCTGTGGTAGTAATCATTGATGTACCATACGGACATAAGGAGCAGAGCCAGAAGCGGTACTGCCAGATAGATCCATTTCTTTTTCATCTTAATCCCTCACTTGACAATTCATGTTAAAACTCTTTCTGAAAACCAGAATGGAATTGATTCTCCTTCATGAATTTTTCTTCATTTCCTGATCATATACTTTTTTTGAATACACGCAGGAAACAATCGTCGCCAGCAGTATATATACGAGCAGAAGAACGGTGCTGACCGCTCCGCTTGCAAATACAGTTGTCACGATGGTCAGTAATCCGGCTGCCATCAGGCTGATGGCGCAAATACGGTTGCTTTTTCTCCAGGTGGTATCGTTATACATGCTCCAGGCAGTACGGAGTCCGACCGTTGAATTGATCCTTGACTTTGTCAGATAATTTCCAATTACGATAAGCATTGCACCGCAGAGAATACAGGAAACTTTTGCAATATCGACTACGGCTCTGGTGCTTCCGGAATTCGCCTCCATGTAGGAGGAATATAAAGAAAAGCAATGCATGATACCAAACATAATTGCCTGCGAAAGACCGACAATACATAATAGCTTCGCATTGGATCCGGCTTCCATCTGTTCTTTTTCTGTTTCCGCTTTTATTGCCTTTTTCTCAAATGCACGGATCATCAGATGCCAGAAGAAGGTAACCAATAAAATGATTGCCGGGAAAACAAATCCTTCCGCCTTGCTGCCCCATCGGTCAATATTGCCTGCCAGATCATAGTGCATCGGTATCGTATCCGGCATGAACTGTAATACAATACACGTAATAACAGATGGTATAATCGCTGCAAACCACATGATCTTCTTCATCCTTTTCTACCTCCAAACTGGTTTACCCATAAGATCAGCTCGTCAAAAACTGTGGTATTGATTTCGTAATAGATAAAGTTTTTTTCTCTGTATTCGGAAATCAGATCCGCGTTTTTCAACAGTTTTAAATGATAGGAAAGTGCTGCCGGTGTAATCTGTAATTTCTCAGCAATTTCTCCGGCATTTAATCGCTCATCCTTCAGCATCGTGAGAATCTCCCGCCGCTGACTGTCTGCCAGTACTTTGAATATATTCGTTTCTTTCATCAAGTGCACCTGTTTAAAATTTTCTTTAAATAGAAGATAGCAC
>JALETI010000142.1 GCA_022781515.1 Lachnospiraceae bacterium | reverse complement strand
GGTGCTATTAGTAGCACATATGTTGGGTCAGGTGTTGCCAAAAAATCGGCTCAAACGTATACTCCGGGGACCGGGGATCAGATTATAGCCAAAGATCAGTATTTGTCAGGAGATCAGACAATTAAAGGCGATGCAAATTTAACCGCTTCTAACATCAAAAAAGATGTACCTATATTTGGGATAATTGGTACATACGAAGCAAGTGGCGGATCAGGATCGTCTGATGATAACTGCGAGGCATATCACATCACATCTGCATCAGGAACAGTTGCTTTTAAACGTACTGATGGAACGATCAAAGTATGGGGATACGGTTTTAAATCATCTGGAACATATCAAAAAACAACATATGCATTTTGTGGGGACGGGTATTACACGGGAAGTTCGTACACGAAGCCAACAAAAACGTCTGTTACATGGTCGTTGAATGCAGATGGTACGCTGTCTGGCCTTCCTAGCGGTTTGACCGCATTGGAGGTACTTGTCACAAAAGGTATTTAATCTTAAAAGGAGATATCTATTTATGAAAAAAATATTAGTCTTTGCGCTTGTAGCAACAATAGCAATCAGCGGCACAACTATTAAATCGTATGCATATACACCGTTTTACCGACCTGTTAAGATCAGTATCCCTAAAATAACAGGTGTCACTCTTCCGGATGCAGTGGCGGAAGCAGCCAGAGAGGCTGGGGCGGAAGCTTCTAAAAAAGTGATCGAAGATATGGAAAAAGGAGTACAGTGATGTTTATTGACACAAATACGGTGATCGTATCAGCAAGCCTTCTGGATGCTGTGACCACGATTTTTTCAGCCGTATTTGCTGTTTACCGGTGGTAGCAAGAGGTATTTTTATGTCTGAGAGCGGCTCAGGAAGCAAGAATTTTGAACGAAGGGCTGTGGAACTAAACAATATTTTGAGATGGGGAAAAGAGAGAATAAAATATTAAACGAAAAACCATACAAGCATTGTTATCTTTTGTTGCTAAAATTATATTAATGGGTTATATTAAAAAATAATGGCCGACACATTTTGGGAGTAAGTCGACCATTAAATAAATATTGAATTTACTGTAGTATAACATATGTATTAAAAAAAGTAAACAATAGACTTTATTCAGTCGAGGTAAAGCTCTATGGGCAGTAAAAAAAAGATTATTATGGATTTGTCATTATATGACACCAGTTTAATTAATGATTCAGTGGTTTATTTCCAACAGTTTAATTATCCATTTTACATAGACATAAATTTTTGTGTTTATGTAAAATACGATCGGAAATACCATTGGATTGGATATTCTCGCCCATTAGATAAAGGCTGGTTTTTCTCCCAATTCAAATAATGAATTTAAGGAGGAAACTGTATGGTTTCGCGTGAAATTCCCGCATCAATCAAGAGATCAGTCCGGAGAAAAAGTTTTTGGGGATGCTGTAAATGTGGTAACCCTATTATTGAATACCACCATATCATTCCCTGGTCCATAGTACATGAGCACACAGAGGATAATATTGTGGCTTTATGTCCCAGATGTCATCACGAAGCTACATGTGGGCATCTAAATGAACAAATGGTTAGGAGGATTAAAAGAAATCCATATAACAAAAAAGTTAGATATGTTCAGGAGAACTTCCTTCTACGGGACTATGATCGAACGATTTTGAAACTTGGAGGAGCTTACTTTCAGAATGTACCACACATTTTGACATATGGAGATTTTGATTTGATTAGCCTAAGAAAGGGAGAAGATAATGAAGCCTTATTAAGTGCAAAATTTTATGATAAACGGAACTGGCTTGTAGCAGAAATAATAGATAATGAATGGAAAACATATATTGACACTGACGTATGGGATATTCAATATAGCCCAGGACATTTAAAAATTAATCAGAGCCAACGTTCAATTCTATTGGACCTTCAAGTTAATGATCAGGCGGTTACTATCTCAGGAGTAATCTATATGAAAGGAAACGCACTTCGTATGTTGAAAAATGATTTGGTAATTAACACATCAACTGTTAAAAAAGCTGTATTGAGTAATGTCAAATTAATAGGAGCAAATAAAGGTATTATAGTGGATCCGAATAATGGTTCGGTGCGTATATTTGGAATGTAAGAAGGGCGGTGTGATACCACCTAATACGCAATAATACCTACTGGTAGCAATTATATGTAATAAAAAAACATGGGCACAGGGAAACCTGTGCTTTTTTGATATCACAGGGCAAAAGCCCGGAAAGGAATAACGATGAATGAAGTAAACAAAGTAATCGATCTGTACAATGTATGTGTAGGGGCTGTCGTTTCGCTCCTGAGTGCCCTGTTTGGGGCGTACTGGTATCTCTTTGCGTCATACCTGCTCACAAATGTATTTGACTGGCTCACTGGCTGGTACAAGTCCAGGAAACTGCAGAAAGAGTCCAGCAAGGTAGGATTAAAAGGAATTATCAAAAAGTTAGGCTACTGGGTGATCATCGCAGTAGCTTTTTTAGTTTCCGGAGTTTTTGTTCAGATGGGAAATGATCTTCTGCATATTGATCTGTCATTCCTGACCCTGATCGGCTGGTTTACGCTTGCCTGCCTGTTGGTCAATGAGGTCAGGAGTATCCTGGAGAACCTTATTGAGTGCGGATACAACGTGCCGGCAATCTTGGTAAAAGGTCTGGCCGTAACAGAAAAACTTTTGAATGAAAAAATTGAGGAGGAACAGTAATGGGTATTAAGATAAATGTTGACGCCGGGCATGGTAGCAATACGGCCGGCAAGAGGACTCGGGATGGATACCGGGAGCACTGGATCAATGTCATGACTGCGGGATTTTTGGCAGCGTCTCTCCGGAGATGCGGCTTTACCGTTATGACGACCGGATTTGACGATGATGATGCAACGGACGATCCTGATACATCAATCGTCAGCCGCCAGAAAGCGGTTAAGGCCGGAAAGTGTGATGTATCTGTAAGCTGCCACGCCAATGCGGACGGAAAAGGCGGATGGACGTCTGCAGAGGGGGTAATTACTTACATCCACTCAGATGCCGTAAAGGCAAAAAACAGCCTTGCCCTGGCCAGAGTCGTGCAGCAGGAGCTGGTTAAAGGCACAAGCCAGAGAGACAGAGGTATCGGCAAATCAAATCTCGGTATGTGTAATGCATCCTATATGGGGTGCGATTATGCAATATTGGCCGAGATTGGATTTATGACAAACCGGGTGGAGGCCGAGATGCTCAAGACGGATAAGTTTTGCAAGGAACAGGCGGAGGACATCTGCAGAGGCATCTGTAAATTTTACAACGTGCCGTATGCCGGCAGTCTGCAATCTGATCAGGGGCAGGATCATGTCCTGTCACCCGGTCTGTACCGGGTAACAATTGATAACCTTTATATCCGTAAGGGACCGGGCACAAATTACGACAGAGTCAAAAAAATTACCCCTGGCGTATATACCATCACGGAGGTACGTGCAGGAACCGGCAGCACTGCCGGATGGGGGCATTTAAAGAGCGAAGCTGGCTGGATCAGCCTTGACTATGCGGAGTTTATCAGGTAAAATATTGTTTGCGAATATTATGATAATCGATCTAAAAAGACCACCTGCATCAGCTTTTACAGCTGTTACGGGTGGTCTTTTTTTATTTAATCGAATTAATGAAAATTATATCGTTGTTTGTTGAATACAATGTTGTCAAAAATGTTGTCAATTCAAAATTATTTCCATATTCTCAAACACCAAAAAACCCGGCAGACCTTGTATCTACCGGGTTTTTCAAGAGCTGACGAGCAGACTCGAACTGCCGACCTCCTCATTACCAATGAGGTGCGCTACCACCTGTGCCACGTCAGCGCCTCTCTTGTTTTGTGATGTATCTCATTCACAGTTATGAATTCTATCACAAGAGTAATGGTTTGTCAACAGTTTTTCTTAAAATTTTTTAATTTTTGCAATTATATATGTTGCAGGGAAAATTAAGAAAATATTTCTGTTTTTATTTCATCATTCTCTGGCGGACAATCTCGTAGGAGAGGATACCTGCCGCCACAGAGGCATTCAGAGAATCGATTTTTCCTTTCATGGGAATGGATACATACATATCACAGGCCTCACGTACCAGACGGCTGACACCGTCTCCTTCATTGCCGATGACAATTCCGATAGGACCGGTGAGGTTGACCTGATACATGGTGTCACCGGACATATCCGCACAGGCAAACCAGATCCCTTCCTTTTTCAGATCTTCCATGGTGTTTTTCAGGTTGGTCACCTTTGCCACAGGCATGTAATTGATGGCTCCTGCCGATGTACGGGCAGCGACAGCAGTAAGTCCCGCAGCTCTGCGCTTGGGGATGATGATGCCATGGGCGCCTGCCTGATGGGCAGTACGGATAATGGCACCGAGATTGTGAGGGTCTTCAATACCGTCAAGGAGCACGATAAAAGGGGGCTCATCCTTTTCACGTGCCGCATCCAGAATTTCTGCCACAGTTGCATAAGAATAAGCAGCAGCGTATGCAATCACACCCTGATGCTTGCCGGTTTCAGACATCTGGTCAAGTCGTTCTTTTTTTACAAACTGGAGAATCGTATCATGCTTTCTGGCTTCGCGGATAATGGTCTGGACAGGTCCTTCTTTTACGCCGTCCTGCACAAACAGGCGGTCAATTGTTCTTCCGGAACGCAGGGCTTCCAGTACGGCATTGCGGCCTTCGATGGTGGATTCTTCATATCTCATGGAAATTCCTCCTGTATGCATTGGATATACTCGCAGATGGTGCGATCTGTAAAAAACATCCGCGAGTATATGAATCATTGTATCAAAATGTATGTCTGAAAATAAGAATATAAGGAAAAACCCCCTGTGACTAAATGGATGAATGTCAGCAGGGGGTTCCAACTCTATTATAAACATCGAGCCAGCGTAAGTTATTCACCGAGCTTTTTGCCGGTGAGCAGTTCGTATGCCTGCAGATACTTGGCAATTGTCTTATCAACGATTTCCTGGGGAAGTTCCCAGTCGTGTTCGTTGGATTTCAGCCAGTCGCGGGCAAACTGCTTGTCAAAGGAAGGCTGTCCGTGTCCGGGTTCATAGCCTTCAGCAGGCCAGAAACGGGAACTGTCCGGAGTCAGCATTTCATCGCCGATTACGATATTGCCATTTTCATCCAGACCAAATTCGAATTTGGTATCTGCAATGATAATGCCTTTGCCTAATGCGTAATCAGCACACTTTTTGTATAATGCGATTGTATAGTCACGAAGTTTGGAAGCATATTCTTCTCCCTTGCCGGGGAAGCGCTTTTCAAGATAAGCGATACTTTCTTCGTATGAGATGTTTTCATCGTGGTCGCCAATTTCTGCCTTGGTGGAAGGTGTGTAGATGGGTTCCGGAAGCTTGTCGGATTCCTTCAGACCTTCGGGAAGTCTGATGCCGCATACTTCACCGGTTTTCTGGTAGCTTGCCCAGCCGCTTCCGGTGATATAGCCGCGAACGATACATTCCACAGGGAGCATTTCCAGCTTCTTGCATAACATGCTGTTGCCATCAAATCTGGGCTGCTGGAAGAATTCGGGCATATCCTTCACATCAACGGAAATCATATGATTGGGAAGGATATCCTCAGTCAGATCAAACCAGAATTTGGACATCTGAGTAAGTACGGTACCTTTTTTGGTTACAGTATTTTTCAGAATTACATCGAAACAGCTGATACGGTCAGTTGCAACCATGACCAGGCTGTCACCGGTATTATAAATTTCACGAACCTTGCCTTCTTTGACAGGTTTCGTTTCATTCATGCTCATATTCTTAATTACCTCACTATATGATCACCCGATAATTTCAGTGATCGGTATTGACTGAGTGCCGGTTCTTTGCGAACACTCCGTGAAAATTATTTCCACCATAGTTTAATAGAGATTGGTTTGAAAATCAATACCTAAAAGTAGCCATATTGCACCAATATTCATACATAATCGACAATTTTGGTCAAAAAAATACTTTACAGGCAAAAAGAAGATGGCAGGATATCAGAATGTAAAAGTTTTGGGTTCTTCTGTGAAAGAACAAATGGTTGCGGTTACATTCTTCAGGTAGTATACTTCTGTGTTTCCGTCGCCGGGTTTGTACATGGCTTTCAGATTGGGATAAGCATCCAGCATATGCTCCTGTGCTGCCACATTGTCATCCAGAACGGCTTCACCGGCAACACGGATCCATTTGCCATCTGCCATACCGCTGATTTCCACTTTTCCATTGGCTTTCAGCTGGTCAGCCACCGGTTTTACCTTTCCGGTCTGGAAATAAAGCTTTCCCTCAAAAATATCAATTGTACCAAAGGGGCGGACACGAGGCTGATCGCCTTCTACGGTTGCAAGATAATAGGTTTCGCATTGCTTCAGAAATTCATATACTTCGTTCATTTTATATCCTCCTTGTTTTTATCCACGCCTGTCAAGATGGACAAAGTGCGCTATGTGACATCTATGTTCGCGTGGAATTGTTCTGCGAAGCAGGAGATCCCGATTTCTCTGCGTTTTACGTTTGTAAAATCCGAATATCACCTGGTAACAGTATAAATCCTTCCGTTTTTTTTGTAAACCGATTATAAAGAAAAAGAAAATCTGTTATAATCGGAGCGAATAATCTGACAGATAGAAAGCAGGAGGAAATAATAATGGGACACATTTATTTTGTAAGACATGGCCAGACGGTGTGGAATGTGGAAAATAAAATTTGCGGTGCAACGGACATCGAACTGACAGAACTGGGACACCAGCAAGCCGTGGAAGCAGGGCAGGAGATTTTGAGACAGGGGCTGCAGATTGATGAGATTCTGTATTCCCCTCTGGTACGGGCAGCAGAAACCGCCGGACATATTTCTGAAATTACAGGAATTCCCATGAGAGAAGAACCACGTTTAAAGGAACAGAATTTCGGCCGATATGAATCAACGGCCAGAGATGGCAGGGAATTTCATGAGGCAAAAAAATGCTTTGCACAGAAACTGGGAGGCGGTGAATCCATGCTGCAGGTGGCACAGAGAATCTATAATCTGCTGGATGAACTGAAAGAGGAGCCGGATAAGGTGTATCTGCTGGCAGCCCATAATGGTATTGTCCGGATCATCGAATCATATTTTCATGATATGACCAATGAGGAATTCGCATGCGCAGGTGTAAAAAACTGTGAAATTCGAAGATATGATTTTGAATAAAAGATGGCTGGCACATAGGCCGGGCAAAAGTCTGGTCTGCTGAACAGATGAAAAAAAGCCGGATACGGTTGTACTGACATGTTTATATTGAATAAAACTTTACGGAATTCGATTTGATCTGTCAGGGTCGGGATGGACGCCTGCAGATCAAATGCAAAGTAAATTAAAAAGGAGGAATATGTTTCTGTCTGTATCCGGCTTTCATCGTGAGAAAAAACAGTTTAATCTGCGTAGTAAGGGTTTTCTGTATTCTTTTCAAAAGTCATATTTTTACGGTCAGCAATGGCCGGTATATAATATCGAAGCATATAATATCGAAACCACTGAATATCGAATAGTAATAGTATCAGAAAATCCATTTCTTGTATTTTAGCACATGCATGGCAAGGATATTTACTAAAATTAATGTAACTATTCAGCAGATATTCGTAATTTTCTACGAAAATTGCTCATTCATCAAACACCTGATATCCTTTAGTAACTGAAATGCAAGTTATCCCCGTAGCCGACTATGATAGTATGCTGATGACACTGAACGGTGCTCATGCACCCTGGTTTACCAGAAATCTGGTAATCTGAAAGGTTCTGAAGAAATGGAGGCAATCGATTTCTGCAAACACATGGAAAGGGAAGAATCAGAACATGGAAATGTCACAGTATTCTTACGATTCCGAATTCACACTTGATATCAGAAGAAAAAGAATATAAACTATAGGAACACCCTGCAATCCGGATTGTATCCGGACCGGCATGGGAAAAATGAAAAGTAAAGGTGTACGCAAAATGAAATCACTTATGAAAAAGATCAGCATGGTATTTCTGCTTTGCATGTGTTTTACCATAACAGCGGAAGCATATGATGATTCCTATTATATACCGGAGGACAACTGGCCTGAGGCACCGGAGATTACAGCGCCCACAGCGGTTCTGATTGATGCGGAAAGCGGCATGGTGCTTTATGCGAAACATGCAGATGCCCGCAGATTTCCGGCAAGCATTACAAAACTTATGACAGCCCTTCTCACCATTGAAGACAGCAGCCTGGATGAGCAGATGGTATTTGAAAAAGAAGCATTGGGAACACTTCCCCCCGGATATGTGTCCATCTATGCCTCCGAGGGGGAAGTGATGAGTGTGCGGGAATGTCTGTATGCATTGCTGCTTCCATCGGCCAATGATGCAGCCAATGGGCTTGCAGTCCACGATGCCGGCACCATTGCTGCATTTGCTGAAAAGATGAATCAGAGGGCAGTCGAAGCAGGTGCCATGGGAACCCATTTTGTAAACCCCAGCGGACTGGCGGATCCGGATCATTATACCACAGCACACGATATGTCTCTGATTTTAAGACAGTGCATCCGGTATCCTGAATTTCTGGAAATTGCGGGCACTGTAAAGCATACCATTCCCGCCACCAATAAAAGTGCGGCCAGATATGTGGATCTCACCCATCAGATGCTGAAAAAAACTTCTCCCTATTATTATGAATATGCTGTGGCCGGAAAAACCGGCAATACCACCGAATCCGGCAGGACACTGGTTACATATGCAAAAAAAGGAGATATGGAACTGATCTGCTGCGTCATGCAGTGCGAAGATGGGGAACAGTTCCTGTCAACCAAAGCATTGTTTGAATACGGTTTCCGGAATTTTGAGGTACTTTCCGATCGGAAAGTGGAACAGGATATCGGCTCTGTGAAAACAGAAGATACAGCGTTTCGTTTTATGGAAGGAAGCAGAAAATTCCGACTGCAGCTGACCGGTACGGAACTGGTGAAACCGGTTTCTGTTTCACTGGATAAACTGGACACAAAGATTGTCTATCTGAATCCGACGGAGGAGGAAAATGGATGCTTTGCGGAACTTCAGTATTTTATGAGAGATAAACAGCTTGGTTCTTCCAAAGTGAAAATGGAAATCCTGAATGAAGTGGTTGCAGGTGGAAAGATCATTCCTCAGCACAGCAGTCCTCTGCATAATTCGGATTTTATGCTGTTTCTGATCTGCATGGCCGGTATCATCACAACCTTATGGATCGGATGGATGGCAGCTGTGAAGGACATCCGGAAGAATCGTCAGGAGAAGGAAGCAGAAGCAGCAGAAAAGATAGAAACGGTGGAAACAGCAGCAGAGAAAGCAGAAAATACAGAAGAGGAGGAACAGATAGAGGAAATTGTAGCGCAGAAATGCGAAGAAAAAACTGAGGCAGAGGAAAAAAGTGCGGAAGAAACAGATGCAGAAGATGAAAAAGAATCCGTGAAAGATAACGTAAATCCGGAAGCTCATAATTGATTTATTCTGTAAATACTGTATACTATAGGTAACAGTGTTTACAGAATTTCATGAACGTGATATACAGAGAAATCCATTGACATTATTATGTCAGCACAGTCTGTGTCGGGCATAATTTGCTGCTAGTACATCGAATCATAAATATCAGGCAAGTGAGATGGCTAGTTAATTATTATTCCCTGTACCAGTGTATCAGCATATAGCAAAGGAGAGGAAGCGATTGGGAAAGATACATTTTCGAAAGGACGTCAGTTTTCTTCTGACAGTCATGTTATTAACAGGTTTTTTGACTTTGGGAAATTTATTTTCCCTGCAGGCCATGACAGCGTATGCTGCTGCTCCGTATGTTGTGGTGCTGGATGCAGGTCATGATGACGAACATACAAGGGGAACCAACAAGGTATCCGGTATTGTCGAGGATCATTACAATCTGAAAATTGCAAAGTCACTGAAAAAACAGCTGGAAGCAGCGGGGATAACCGTTTATCTGACAAGAACCGATGGCAGCTGCCCCGGCGGAAAGGGTTCATCCAACGAAGCCTGTCTGGCTGCAAGGTGTGCTTTCGCTGCAAGTGCAGACTGTGATCTTTATGTCAGCCTGCATCTGAATGCTTCCGGCAGCAATACGGGCACTGCACGGAAGGCAAATGGTTCCATCGTGTATATCAGCGGCTACAGTACCTATAAGGATTTGCTCAGTGACCTGGCGGGAAGTATTGTTACAAATCTGAAAAATGACTGTGGAATCTCCATTCGCCGTTCCTATGGAATGGCAGTGCAGTCCAGACTGAATCCCGGATGCAATGATGGCGGAAGTGCAGATTATTATAAGGTAATCAGGGAAAGTACATATAACGGATTCCCGTCCATACTGATTGAACACTGTTTTATGGACAATCTGAACGATGCGTCAATCATAAAGAATCTGGGTACCGAAGCACTGGCGAAAGCGGATGCCCGGGCCATTATAAACTGGTTTGATTCAGGAAAAAGTCCGAAAAAGACTTCCGCACCGTCAGCGGATAACAGCAAATCCGGCTATGTGAATGATAAACAGCTGAATCTTCGCGGATATCGAAGTACAGATGCTTCTCTTATTGTGAAGCTTTCACAGAAAGATCCGGTTTATATTTACGATGAGATAGACGGCTGGTATCAGGTGATTGCATGTCATAACAATGTTTATTATGAAGGATGGGTCAACAAGGAGTATATTACACTTGACAATGAGACCCGTCATCCGGCACTGCTTGCCAAAACGGGTGCGAAACCTGAAGTGATAGATACAGCTGATACAAATGACGAGGATGAACCGAATTCGGGACAGATATCCTCCGGTTATGTGAATTACGAATGGCTGAACCTCAGAAAGGAAGCTAATACGAAAAGTGCCATCGTTGTAAAGCTGGACAATAAAGATCCGCTGATCATTCACAGCAAACAGGATGGCTGGTATCAGGTGACGGCAGTTCATGGAGGCACATCCTATTCCGGATATGTGGCAGCAAAATATGTTGCTGAGTCGGATGAACAGACAGCCACCGGCTATGTAAACTACGATTATCTGAATGTCAGAAGTGGTCCGGGTACAAAGGAAAAACAGATTGGCAGGCTGGATGCGAAGCAGCAGGTTGTGATTCTGGAAAAACTGGGAAAATGGTATAAGATTTCCTTCCAGACGGATCAGGGATGGAGCATTGGATATGTATCTGCCAAATATATTACAGAGAGTTAATTTCGATCTTACCGGGCGTAGGGCGTAGATTGAAACAAACAGGATAAGAGAACAGTTCAGGTACTGCAGAGATGGTATCTGAACTGTTTTTTTATGTAACTATTCAGCAGAGCAGCATTACAGAAACGGTCGGAGCGCAAGCATGCTTGCAGGCGAAGGAATGACTGTTGAATAATTACGATTAGAAATGTTGCACAGGAATATTAAAAATCTGTTTAAAAGAATTGACTTCACATCTTTAAAGCGTTATAATACAGAAAACCAAAACTTTAAACCGTTAAAGAGGAGAAAAAATATGAGTAAGTTGAAAAAAATCCTGGCTTTATCCATGGCCGCAGTTATGATGTTTTCCCTTTCTGCATGCGGATCCGGACAGAAAACAGAGACTTCCGAAGCAGCAGGAACTCAGGCTCCCGCAGAGAGCAGTACCGATAAGACATTTACCGTTGGTATCTGCCAGCTGGTTCAGCATCCTGCTCTGGATGCAGCAACAAAGGGCTTCCGGGAAGCACTGGAAGAAGAAATGGGAAGTGCGGTTACATTTGATGAACAGAATGCACAGAACGATTCCAATACCTGCTCCACCATTATCAACAGCTTTGTATCCGGTGGTGTGGATCTGATCATGGCCAATGCAACACCTGCTCTGCAGGCAGCACAGGCCGGAACCAATGAAATTCCGATTCTGGGTACATCTGTAACCGAATATGGCGTTGCACTGGGCATTGATGATTTCAACGGCACCGTTGGAGGCAACATTTCCGGTACATCTGACCTTGCACCGCTGTCCGAACAGGCTGCAATGGTAAAGGAACTGTTCCCCGATGCAAAGAAGGTTGGTCTGCTTTACTGTACATCAGAAGCAAATTCACAGTATCAGGTGGATGTTGTGAAGGAAGAACTGGAAAAACTGGGTTATGAATGTGAATTCTTCTCATTCTCAGATTCCAATGATCTGTCTTCCGTAACGACTTCCGCAGCGGATGCGAGTGATGTAATCTATGTGCCCACTGATAATACCGTAGCTTCCAATACCGGTATCATTGACAATATCTGCCGTGTGGCAAAAGTTCCTGTTGTTGCAGGTGAAGAAGGCATTTGCCGAGGCTGCGGTGTTGCAACTCTTTCCATCAGCTACTATGATATCGGATACCAGACCGGTAAGATGGCAGCATCAATCCTGAAAGATGGCGCAGACATTTCCACCATGCCGATTGAATATGCACCTCAGTTCACAAAGAAGTACAACAAGGCAATCTGCGATGATCTGGGCGTTACCATTCCGGAAGGCTACGAAGAAATTGCGGAAGAATAATTTCCGGAGCGTTTTCTGAAGCGGATTTTCCTTACAGAATGGAAACCGATTTGGAGGATGATCTGACAGATATCTGCAAAAAACAGTGAATTTTGTCTGTTTTTCCCTGTACAAATAAATTGACAGGGGTTATAATGAAAAAGATTATGACGGAGATCGATGAATCGCAGATGGTTCGTCCGATCTCCGTTTTACAATGCCGGAAAGGATGAAATAATATGATGAGTTTGATCAATGCGCTTCCCGGTGCAGTGGCACAGGGGCTGATCTGGGCAATTATGGCGATCGGTGTATATCTTACATTCCGAATTCTGGATTTTGCCGATATGACAGTTGACGGTACCCTTTGTACCGGAGGCGCGGTATGTATTATGGTTATGTTAAGTGGTGGTAACGTATGGGTTGCCATGCTGGCAGCAATTCTTGCAGGTATGCTGGCGGGACTGGCAACGGGTATTTTCCATACTTTTATGGGAATCCCGGCGATTCTGGCAGGTATTCTGACCCAGCTTTCGCTCTACTCTGTCAACCTGAAAATCATGGGGAAAGCGAATCAGGCAATCAATGTAGATAAATACGATCTGCTGGTGTCTCTTCGATATATCAAGATGTCAGTGGTGATGGATGGTGCTTCCAATCCTGTTATGGGCTTTTTTAAGAACACCATTGTAATTGTAGCCATTGCGGTTGTTCTTCTGATTGGTATTCTGTACTGGTTTTTCGGAACCGAACTGGGATGTTCCATCCGTGCCACAGGATGCAATGGCAATATGGCCCGTGCCCAGGGTATCAATACCGATTTCAATAAAGTCATCGGTCTGATGATTTCCAATGGTCTGGTGGCGTTATCCGGAGCACTTCTTTCCCAGTATCAGGGATTTGCGGATGCCAACATGGGACGTGGTGCCATCGTCATCGGTCTGGCAGCCATCATCATCGGAGAAGCTGTATTTGGAAAGATTTTCCATAACTTCGGTTTCAAGCTGCTGGCTGTGGGATTTGGTTCCATTTTGTACTATCTTGTACTGCAGGTGGTTATCTGGATGGGTATTGATACGGATCTGCTGAAGATGCTGTCTGCATTGGTAGTAGCTGTATTCCTTGCCATTCCCCACTGGAAGGGAAAATACTTCAATAAACCCGTAAAAAGAGGAGGGAATCGGTAATGCTGGAATTAAAAAATATTTACAAGACATTCAATCCCGGAACGGTCAATGAAAAACAGGCACTCCGCGGAATTTCCCTTACTCTGGAAGATGGTGATTTTGTAACGGTAATCGGCGGCAACGGTGCGGGAAAGTCCACCATGCTGAATGCGGTTGCAGGCGTTTGGCCGGTGGACAGCGGTCAGATCCTGATTGATGGCGTTGATGTTACACATTTATCCGAACATAAAAGAGCATCCTATCTGGGACGTGTTTTTCAGGACCCTATGACAGGTACAGCTGCCACCATGGGCATTGAAGAAAATCTGGCACTGGCAAAGCGACGCGGTAAGCCCCGTACCCTTCGTCAGGGGATCAATAAAAAGGAAAGGGAAGAATACCGGGAGCTGCTGAAAATTCTGGGACTTGGACTGGAGGACCGTATGACCAGTAAGGTGGGACTTCTTTCCGGCGGACAGAGACAGGCTCTGACCCTTCTGATGGCAACACTGAAAAAACCGAAACTTCTGCTTCTGGATGAACATACCGCCGCCCTGGATCCCAAAACGGCAGCAAAGGTACTGGAAACCACAGAAATGATTGTGAACCGTGATCATCTGACCACTCTGATGATTACCCACAATATGAAAGATGCCATCATCCATGGAAACCGTCTGATTATGATGATGGATGGAAAAATTATTCTGGATATCCGCGGCGAAGAGAAAAAGAAACTGACCGTGGAAGATCTGCTTCATCAGTTTGAGGTGGCCAGCGGCGAAGAATTTACCAGTGATAAGGCGATTCTGGGGTAATTCAGTACAAAGGGAAGTGAAACCGGTCATCGGATCCGGCACAGCATAATGCAGTATGCTCAGATTGACGCTTTCGGTGAAAGTATATAATATATAATCATTATTATCAGGATTCTGACAGCGGAATCCTGATTTTTATCATTACATACAGGGAGAAGGAAACGCTATGTGTACCAATGCAGTGAATGAGGAACTGGAAGAATTTATTTTTACCGGTTATTGTAAAGTGAAAAATCAGACAACCATGGTAGAGTGTGAATATTCACAGCAGCCCTATGGACTTTGTCTGGAAAATATCATCGGATGCGATTTTCAAAAGTGTGAGCACAATAAGGACTGTACCCTTGCAAAGCAGATACTGGAAAAGGAAGACGAATAAGGAGGCAGGAGCATGGTTTTCGCCAGGAAAGATTTGTTTACATTGAATTATTATAAAAAACAGCCTTATACTGCCAGCAGCAACGGGACGCGAATCCGTCTGAAAAAGGAAAGTGATGAGGCAGGAGATTATCTGGAACTGATTACTTGGCCGGAACCATTTTGTTTCGAAAAAACACCGGAGGAACAGAAAACCGCTTATCGGTTCGAATACTCGGAAGAAGGGATCTGTGCTGTAATTGAATGGCTGAATGAAAATCTGAATTAACGGATGCTTCAGAACAGGGGGATACTTCCTGAACAGAGGACAGGAAGATGGATATGAAAAAGAGAACATAATTCGGAATCGGAGGAGAAGCGTATGGCAGACTGGTGGAAAGATGAAGAACTGGTAAATCAGGTGGTGACAGAGGCCAATGGGGGGAATACGGCAGCGCAGTGTGAAATGGCAAGAAAATGTATGGCAGAACAGGATATATCGGAAGCCGTAAAATGGTATAAAATGGCGGCAGCAGCAGGAACGGCAGATGCCATGTCTAATCTCGGTCTTCTGTATTCCAAAGGCTGGGAAGGAGAAACGGCATCACCGGAGCAGGCTTTTTTCTGGTTTGAATCGGCGGCCGCCGCCGGGGATACCGAAGCCATGTATATGGTTGGTGAGAACTATTTGACAGGGAG
>JALETI010000141.1 GCA_022781515.1 Lachnospiraceae bacterium | reverse complement strand
GGACCGCCTCCTATTCTATTTAGTATTGGCTTGAGACACCTTTACTATTTTATCATAGGAGGCTTTTTATTTACACCATACAACGCCTCTGCTTACACTATTCGCCCCAGCATAGCTGGGGGTTTAGTATTTTCAATTATTTTTAACAGAATTCCCAACAACAGTGCCATAGGTCAGGCTGCTGTCAATAGCAATACCATATTTTTCATAACTCTCCGTGGGAAGTGTAACATTGGTCGATGTCGGTGCATCAGCGGCAGTGGTAATCTTCATAAAGTAAACAGTGCTCGGTGGTGTTGATGTACTTGCAGTGAATTTTCCATCTGAATAAGACAGATAAACTGATACGGGGTTAAAGAGTCCAAATCTCCGATAAACAAAAGCATTGGTGCTTTCTTTAGAATCGAATTTAACGGTAAAAAGACCATCATTTTTGTTCGAGTCTGTTCTCAGATTATAAGAATATTTAAGTATACCCTCCTGCTTACGTATCATCGTCAAATAATTATTAGAATTTTGTAAATACCACCCTTCATTGTAGTAGTCTGTGTGGTATGTAGCAGTCCATGCAGGGGCATCCATCTCAGGACTGTATAAACCGTCAGCAGTGAATGCCTTAGCTTCCAGATCACTGGTCATAGCATAATAGTTTCCATCGCTTCCTTTGCCCAATACCAGATATCTACTTCCAGACTCCAATTCCGTGGCAAAACTTAACGGACAAACCATACCAGCGTATTTAGGGTCGGAATCAGTATAGTAGCTATATACGCCATCGCCATCATCATCTCTCATCGCTGCAGGACGGCAGATATAGAAATAGTAGGTTTTGCCCCTATCCAGGCCGGTGAACACATTAGAGCTGCTCCAGGTAACGGGATAGTTTCCACCTTCAAGAGCTGCATCACTGGTACAGTAACCATAGAGAATATCTGTTTTTTCCAGTTTCGTCAATGTAACCGTATATGTATCATCACTGTTTTTTGTCACAGATTGCACAGAACTAACTTCATCTTCATTCAGTTGCTGTTTCCCGGTCGTCACTGTGTCAACGCTATCAGGCATTCGCAGCCCCGTAACCGGAAGTACGCGCACTTTGCCTTCAGTGGTGTCATACTCAGCTCCATTATAATCAATTGTTACACAATATTTACCGGGTTTAGCCGGTACTTTTTTATCAGTGGATTTCTCTCCATTAAAATAAATGGTACAATCGCCTGTAATTTCAGTTGCTGCGCCATTATACAGGTAAACTTTGATATTATTGCCCGAAGTAGTAATCCAGATATCGCCATTTACCTTCGTTCCTTTATCAGCTTTGACAGCAACAGGGAAAATCCACTCTTCATCCGTGAATTCACCATCCGTTATGGGCTCACCAACACTGGCGCCTTCTCCTGATACAGCCGCCTGAGCTGTCTTCTTAAACACCGCAGGATATTCTCCGGAATTGGCATAGCCAGCCTCCGGATTCATCACCCAGGATTTAAGCGTTTCCGTAAAACTGCCGGTAGCTGCTGTGGACATTGTAATATTGGAATCCCAGAGCACATTTGTACCCAGCTTACCATCCACTGCCACAAAGTCACTGAGCGGCAGGGCACTTGTCTGTTTATAGGATTCAGGGTAAATAAGCAGGGAACCACGGGGGGTGAAAATAATGGAATAAGTCTGTTCTTTTTCACCGCTGTAATATGTAATAATCTCTATGTCATAATGACTTTCGCTGTCATTCCATTCAACCGTACAAACAGCAGTTACCTTGTCGCCATCGGCATTGTTTTTGGGTACATCTGTCGCAGTAGATTCTGAATCAAATGCCGGCACAATGTTTCTGCGATTACGATGAAACCCCGGACGAACGGCACAATCCGCCCCGGGTGAGCCGACTTTCCTTCATGCTCTGTACGATTGCTCTTGCCATCGTCTTTGCACTGCTTTCCATGCAGTTCAGCGTTTCTATAAAATCGTGCTTTCTCTGTCTTTTCTGTACCTGTCTGATGATGATTCTGCTGTCAGACGCCCGGTACAGCATCATACCCGATGAACTGGTTATTGCCGGCTGTATCTTTGCCGTGATCAGCGCACTGCCCGGGGTTTTCTCGGGAAATGGCTGGCTGGACTGCCTGTCTCCCGTACTGGGTGCTGCCATCGGCGGAGGAATCATTCTGGCAATCAATTTTCTCGGACAGATTTTTTACAAAAAAGACGCACTGGGCATGGGCGATCTGAAACTGATGATCGTATGCGGCATCGCCTGCGGTACTTCAGGTACCGTAATTGCCCTGCTTGCGGGAATTCTCGCAGCAGGAATCTGGTTTTCCGCTGCCATCCTGCTGAAACGTGTAAACGGCGAGGATTATATGCCTCTGGGACCATTTCTGGTATTCGGGGCTGTGTTTACCCTCTGCTTTCGTCCTCTGGTGGATGAACTGCTGAGCTGGTATATTTCTCTGATTATTTAATTTTCGAAAGGGGAGGGCTTCTTTTGGCTGCTTTTATAAAAAAGAAAAAAACATCTGCAAACCAGATACCGCCTGCCGAGTCCACGGTTTCTGAGACACCAAAGGAACAATCCGGTGTACAATCCTATGCTCTGGTGGTTCCCGAAATCAGAACCGTCAACCTGGATAATGTAAAAATTTCCTAGGAGGTTCTTGCTCTGATTCCGGAAAATATCGCCATTGCCAATAAAATGCTGCCGCTGTATCTTACAGACCGGGGCACGACACTGGTGGTGGCCATGGCGGATTCCAGAAATGATGATGCCATCAATAACATCGGTGTCTATACCGGACTGAAGCTCGATGCAATGGAAGCTCCTGCCGAGGTCATTCTTGATAAAATCCGAACACTCTATACCACCCAGCGTGCTTATGCCGCTGCAAAAGAACTTGTGGCCAATACGGAGACGGAAGAAACTGACAACGGCAGCAATGACGAATCGGTGCCCATCATCAGCTTTGTCAACAACATGATCGAACAGGCTGTTCTGATGAAGGCCAGTGATATCCATATTGAGCCCCATGAGGACAAGCTTCGTATCCGCTTCCGAATTGACGGTAAGATGGTTATTTATATGGATACCGGGGCAGATCTGTCTGCTTCCGTTTCCTCCCGAATCAAATTTATCGCCGGTCTGAATATTGCAGAAAGACGTATTCCGCAGGACGGCCGTATCAACTATAATTACGGCAAAGATACCACCGTGGATCTTCGTATTTCCATTCTGCCCGGTGCCTTCGGCGAGACAATTGTTATCCGTATCACCACCGCACTGAGTTTCAATCTGAATAAACATTCCATTGGATTTACGCCTGAAAATCTGAAATTGTTTGACAGAATCCTTGGAAACACCCATGGTCTGGTACTTCTGACCGGTCCCACCGGCAGCGGCAAAACAACCACTTTGTACGCCGCCCTGTCCGAACTCAACAAACCGGATATTAACATTATTACCGTGGAAGACCCCGTTGAAATGATCATGGATAATCTGACTCAGGTTGAAGTAAACACAAAGACCGGCCTGACCTTTGCCATTGTTATGCGTTCGATTCTGCGTCAGGACCCGGACGTTGTTATGGTAGGTGAGATCCGTGATGAAGAGACAGCAAAAATTGCGATGACACTTTCCATTACCGGTCATCTTGTTTTCAGTACCCTTCATACCTTTGACTCACCCAGCGCCGTTATGCGTCTGATTGACATGGGCGTTGAACCATATATGGTTCATGCAGCCTTGTCTGCGGTTATTTCCCAGCGTCTTGTCCGCAGAGTATGTCCATATTGCCATCAGAAGTATATGGCCTCCAATGCCGAAAAACAGTTCCTTGGCGTTCCTCTTGAAAAAGAACTCGAACTGTCCAAAAGCACAGGCTGTGAAGAATGCAATAATACCGGATATCTCGGTCGTACCGCGGTTCATGAGATTTTGATGATGTCTCCGGCCATCCGGGATAATCTTGCAAATGGAGGCAATACAGAAACTGTTCGTAAAATTGCCAGAAATGAAGGCATGAAAACCCTGTTTGACAATCTGCGTGAACTGGTACTTGACGGCACAACTACGCTGTCTGAGCTTCGTCGTACCTATTCGGAATTTGCTTAAACATTTAGAAAAGGAGAAGACCTATGAAATACAGTTACGTTGCCTTTGATTCTGACGGTAAGAAAATAAAGGATGTTGTGGACGCTGAAAACGAAGCTGCGGCAATCTATTATATCCGCAATCAGGAGCTTTCCCCTGTTTCCGTAACACCTTATAAGGAAAAAGCGAAAAATTTCTGGGAAATTGAAATCATGGAACCTGATGTCCACAAACTGAAAATGAAGAAAAAACATCTCATGCAGTTTGCAGATAAGATGTCAATCATGCTGCGGGCAGGTGTTACACTGTCCATGGCAATGGATGTCATCGTCACCAGTGAAAAAAACCGGCGTTATAAGAAAATCTACCGGGCAATCCTCACGGATCTGTACGGCGGTGCTTCTCTGGCTGACAGTATGCGCACCTTTGATGCTTTCCCGGAAGTGGTTGTAAATATGGTGGCATCCGGTGAAAAGACCGGTAAGCTGGATTGGGCCTTTGAAAAAATATCCATTCTTTATGAGAAGGAGCTGTCCCTGAATGGAAAGCTCTCTTCGGTCTTTACCTATCCTGCTTTCCTGATTTTCCTGATGGTTGCCCTCTTTGTGGTTATGACCACCATTGTCCTTCCGAAATTTTCCTCTATGTACGCTGACTTCGGCGCTGATCTGCCGGCCATTACAAAGTTTATGATGGCATTGTCCAGCTTCATGATTCATTACGGCTGGCTTCTGCTTCTGCTGATTGTGGCTGCAATTGCTGGCTTTATTCTGTGCCTTAAATATGTTTCCGGCTTCAGAAACAAAGTTTCTCAGATCATGCTGAGAATTCCTGTTTACGGTCATCTGAGCATGGTATCCAACACCTGTAACTTCAGCCAGATTGCTGCTGCACTGCTGCAGGCAGGTGTGGAAGTAGTTGACTCAGTTCGTATAGCCGCTTCGGTTATAAAGAACAGGCATATTTCTTCCGCCGTGAAAGAGTCACTGGAAAGCGTGGAACAGGGTGCACAGCTGCACACTGCCCTTCAGAAGCTGAATATTTTCGAGCCTCTGTTTATCTCCATGATCATGATTGGTGAAGAAGCCAGTATGCTTCCGGACACCTTTCAGAAAATGGCAGATCTGTACGAAGCGGAAAGCTCGGAAGCAGCCCGCAAACTGACTTCCATTCTGGAGCCGTTACTGACCCTGATAATTGGTCTGGTCATCGCCATCATGGTTGTAGCTATCATCCTGCCCATGTTTAACATGTATTCTGTTATCCTGCAATAATCCATCCGGTACACATGGATATGTACAGGGATCTGATATAGAAAAATCCTTGTCCATAAAGCAAAAATGATATATAGCAATGTCAAAGCAGACAAAGGAGCCTGTCAGGTTTCTTCGTCTGCTTTTTCATTTTCAAGCAAAGGCTGTACATAATTCTAATCAGGAAATGCTTGACTTTTTATAACTATTATTATAGTCTATATAGGATTATAATTATAGGAGGATTTATTTGGGAGATAAAGATATTTCAGAAAAAGCACTTTTACGATATGCAGATGTATTCGCAGATATTGCGAATGTGCTTTTGTTTGACGGGGAGCAGCGCATTCTGCCAAACGACTTGACAGAAGTTGATCCACACACGTATTATAATGATAAACAGAGACAGAATGTACAGATTCAGGACATTGTCAAACACTGGAAGAAAGAAGATATTCAGATTGCCTGCATTGGATTTGAAAACCAGACTTCCGTTGATCCGAATATGGTGTTCCGCGTGATCGGTTATGACGGTGCCCGTTATCGCGCACAATTGAATCAGGAGCAGAAGCATTTCTATCCGGTTATTACTTTAGTCTTGTACTATGGAGACAGAAAGCCCTGGCAGGCGCCCTGTACACTCCATGAAAGATTACATATTCCGGCGGAGTTAAAACCATATGTAAGTGATTACAGTATCAATATTTTTGATATTGCATATCTTTCAGAAGATACTGTCTCAAAATTCCAAAGCGATTTTCAGGTTGTTGCTGATTACTTTGTGCAGAAACGATTGTATCGCGACTACAAGCCATCCGAGAAACAGATTCAGCATGTGGAGGAAACACTTTTTTTACTGTCTGCCATATCGGACGACAGGCGATTCGAGGACATTTGCTTTATTCCAGATAAGGAGGTGCCGCATAATATGTGTGAAATTTTAGATCGAGTTGAGCAGAAAGGATTTCAGGCCGGATATAAACAAGGCATTGAACAGGGTAAGGAACAGTGGATTGGAATTGGCACGGAACGGGGCATCGAGCAGGAACGAATTCATTCTCTTCTCTCCTTAATGTCCACTCTGCATCTTTCGCCGGATCAGGCCATGGATGCTCTTCAGATTCCTGAGGTGGAACGGGAGTATTATATGAAACGAATTTCTTCAAAATAGGATTGGCGACGGTGTGGACTGTTTTAACGGAAGCTGCACAAATAATTGCAATAACGTAATAATCACAGGTTCAGGATCTTGATACATATTTTTCCTTCTTGTATCAGATTAAAGTTGTTTTAGTATTTTTTATAATAATTTCCATTGTCACTCTAAAGATTGTATGATATACTATGTTACACAGATTGAAAAACAAAACACTTTTTGATACAATAAGGAGGACAAAGCTATTTGACAGAAGTACCAGAGAATAACAAAAAAAATAACGTATCCGATAATCTGACGAATGAAAACAATGCAGAAAATGTAACCCTCGGTACAGATGTTTTCTCTCAGCAGAAAGGAAATTTTCAGCATGAAGAGAGACGGAATTACAAGGATTCTGTGTTTGTCGATCTGTTTTACACCGATGAAAATGCAGGAAAGAATCTGCTGAGTCTGTACAATGCCCTGTATGATGACTCCCTTACTGACATCCATGCACTGAAGGGGGTACGCCTTGAAAATATACTGTATATGCCTTTTGCCAATGATATTGCTTTTACCGTTGAATCAAAAAAGATTATCCTGGGAGAGCATCAGAGCACACTGAACAGAAACATGCCCCTTCGATGCCTTTTATATGTGGCCAGGGAGTACGAGCAGCTGATTCCTGTCAGGAAAAGGTTCCGGACAAAGGCAGCACAGATTCCAACACCTTACTTCATTATCTTTTATAATGGAAAAGCAGAACAGGAAAAAGAGACACTGCTGAGATTGTCCGATGCCTATCAGGAGAAAAGTGATTCCGGAACATATGCCTTAGAGCTGGAGGTAAGGATGATCAATATCAATCAGAAAGCCGGTCATCCAATTCTGAAAAAATGTCCGATATTAAGGGAATACAGTGAGTTTGTGGAACATGTCCGTGCTCATGGAAATGATGAGCAGAAACTTACAACGGCAGTGAAAGAATGCATCAGGGAAGGAATCTTGTCGGAATATCTGGAGCGGAAATGCAGGGAGGTAATCAATATGCTGATCGGAGAATATGATTACGAGATGGATATGCAGGAAAAACAGGAAGAAATCCGGGAAGAGATGCAGGAAGTTATTGCAAAAGCTGAGAAAGCTGCTGCTGAAGCAAAGGCTGAAAAAGCTGCCGCTGAAGCAAAGGCTGAGAAAGCTGTCGCTGAAGCAAAGGCTGAGAAAGCTGCCGCTGAAGCAAAAGCTGAGAAAGCTGCCGCTGAAGCAAAAGCTGAGAGAGCTGCCGCTGAAGCAAAAGCTGAGAGAGCTGCCGCTGAAAAAACAAAACAGTTACTCGGTTCACTGGTGCAGAAAGGCTTGCTTTCTGCCAAAGATGCAGCGGCAGAAATGGGTGTGTCCGAAGAAACATTTCTGAAGTGGATTGAATGAAACCCTTTCACAATTTTTATTAACAAAAAACGATTAAAATAACAGCGGTTCTGAAAAACCGCTGTTTTTATACCATTTATTATCTGATTTCAACTTTTCAGCCACTCGCAATAATCTTCTTCTATTAAATTAACCATTTTTTTAATAAAACATCTGCCTGAAAAAGCCAGATGGGGCAACGGATAAAACCGTGCCACAGGGTTGCAGATCGGTCGGTATAACGGGTCTGCAACAATATATTCTGCCTTCATCAGGAACTGTTCTGCTTCCTCTTCTCCATGGATCAGACAATCTGCAGTTTCTTCTCTCTCATGATTACGAATCAGCAAAAGTTCCTCCGTCTGTTCCAGAGGACACAATACACATGTCTTCATACCTGTCCGGCGGCGGATGGACGCTGCAATGGATTCCATGATGACCGGTTCTCCGATCAGGGTCACTGTTTTCTTTTCCGCCTCGCCTTCATATTCCCTCCGGGGATTTTCCAGATAATCAGATATCTTCAAAGAATCCTCTGTACAACCGGAGTTCTTCGAAGAGACCTCCATATCATATGCCAGCATAGAACATCCTGTTTCTGCGGCCTTTTCCAGTTTTTCCAGAACCACATCTTCAAACCCCTTCACCGGAGTTCCTGCCACCCAGGGAATACCATACCGTTCTTCCAGAACTTTTGCTGCCCGAAGTCCCACCGATGATACCACCAGACTGACATCAGCTTCTCCTGCTTTTTTCAGGTCTTCCAGTGAATCACCCATGGCATAACAGGATATGATCTGCCATCCATGGTTCTCCAGGATTTTCCGTATCGAAGATACGGAGCCTTCTGCCGCAAAATCCAGCGGTGTCATGCCCATAATATTCACTTTCCGGCTGCCATCAGATGCATCAAAAGAGTTCTCTTCTTTCCGTTTGTTCCAATTGGCGGCTTCCGGTTCTGCATTCATTTTCTTTTCCGGCGGCTTCACATAGCGTTTTACAATTTCCTCCAGTGCCCGTCCTGCGCCCACAGAATAATCATGCATCCCATTGGTTTCAATGAAAAATGCGGGAATCCCTGTTTTCTTTTCAATCAGTCTTGCCAGTCCTTTAAAATCGGTTCCATTCATAAAAGGAATCGGCGAACTGACCAGCGCAATGAATGCAGGCTTCAGGCTTTCCGCTGCCTGGATCACATCATCGGTAAATTTTTTATCATTTCCCAGGATGGCATCCC
>JALETI010000184.1 GCA_022781515.1 Lachnospiraceae bacterium | reverse complement strand
TCCGTCTGTGTGAAGAAGAAGACGCAAGTGGCTTCACATATGCATACGATCTGGATATGCCTCTGAAGGATAAGATCGAAGCAATCGCAAAGAAGGTTTACGGTGCTGACGGCGTTGACTTCTCACCCGAAGCAGCGAAGGAAATCGATAACCTGACCAAGATCGGCTACGGCAACGTACCTGTATGTATGGCTAAGACCCAGTACTCACTGACAGATGATCAGACCAAGCTTGGCCGTCCTTCCGGATTCCGTATCACCATCCGTCAGGTAACCATGTCTGCAGGTGCAGGCTTTATGGTAGCAATCACAGGCGCAATCATGAAGATGCCTGGTCTGCCTAAGGTTCCCGCAGCTGAAAGAATCGACGTTGATTCCACAGGTAAGATCACAGGTCTGTTCTAAGTTACAGAATATATTTTTTGAATACATAATACACAGAAAGGCGACTGTAATATTAGCATAATTCTGTGTTGAATCAAATGGGTGGTCTCCTGAGAAAAAAATTCAGGAGACTGCCTGAAAATTAATAATCAGGGTTGTAAAATATCTGATTATTGTGTTATAATAAATGACAGTTTCAGAAATGTGCATTTAATTATAGTTACATCTGAACAATTTGTTATTGGAAACCGGAGGTACATAGAATATGAAATTAGTACAGGCCAGCTGTGTTGGATTTGTAGATGAAACTTTCTCCAAGGCTCCAGTACCCGGCGGCGGCGGTGTTGCTGCTCTGGCAGGTGCTCTTGGTATCGCTCTTGGCGGTATGGTATGTAATCTTACAACCGGCAAGAAAAAATATGCTGAATTCGAAGAAGATATTCAGAGAATTATGAAAGATGCGGAAGTTCTGAAGAACAGACTGTTGGAGCTGATTGATGAAGATGCTCAGAACTTCTATCCTCTGTCTCAGGCTTACGGACTTCCCAAAGATACTGAAGAAGAAAAGAAGTATAAAGAAGAAACTCTTCAGAAGTGCTTTAAGGTTGCTATCCAGGGTCCTGTAGATATCATGAAAGTCTGCTATGATTCCATTAAATTACAGGAAGAACTGGTAGACAAGGGTTCCATGCTGGCGATCTCTGATGTAGGCTGCGGTGTTCTTCTGTTAAAGGGTGCTATGCAGAGTGGATGGTTAAATGTTGTTGTTAACCTGAACTGCATCACTGATGAACAGTATAAAGCAGATCTTAAGGCTCAGCTGATTCCCATGATGGAAGAAGGCAACCGGATCTGTGATGAAGTATACGAAAAAGTTCTGCAGAAACTGGAGAAGTAATTCGTAGTATATTACACCTGATTCATCGATCAACTCTTTCAATGATGAAATCAGGATGTATGATCAATTAAGAAAGAATCAGAAACTGATACATGCATTTATCCGGAATTATTTATCAGTGCGCCTTATTCAGGATGTATGCTGTAATTCTTTTCTGTAACTATATTTAAGAGGAGGACTCTCAAATGAGCGCAAATGTTTTAGATTGTAAAGTAGTAGCACAGTCTATCAAAGACGAATGCAAAAAAGCAGCTGACGAATTAAAAGCAAAAGGCATTACTCCCAAGCTTGGTATCGTTCGTGTAGGCGAAAAAGGACCCGACATTTCCTATGAAAAAGGTGCTACAAAGACTATGGCTGAAGCTGGTATTGAAGTAGAAGTATTCGCATGGGATGCTGATATCACTCAGGAAGAATACATCGAAAAATTCAGAGCAGTTAATGCTGATCCTGCTATCCATGGTATTCTTGCTTTCCGTCCTCTGGACAATATTGATGAAAACGTTGCTATCGGCGAAAACATCAGTGCAATCAAAGACGTAGATGCTTGTACAGCAGCTAACATGGGTAAACTGGTTATTAACGATCCTACAGGTCTGTATCCTTGTACAGCAAGTGCTATCGTTGAAATCATTGACTACTATGCAGATGAAATCAAGAAGATCAGACAGGCTAAATATGCTCCTCTTGCACTGGCTAAACCCGGTCAGGAAGACGATGTTTGCTGCGGTCTCGATGTTTGTGTTATCAACAACTCCAACGTTATCGGTAAGCCTGTATCTATGATGCTGACCAACCGCTTTGCAACAGTATCTATCGTTCATCATTTAACTCATCCTGAAATTAAGGCTGAATACACAAAGAGAGCTGACGTTGTTATCTGTGCAACTCCTTTCAAGAACTCTATCGATGTTGATCTGATTGCAGAAGGCGCTGTTGTTATCGACGCATCTGTAGTTAGAGAAAAAGCTTTCGATGCTGATGGCAACCCTATTATGAACGAAAAGACCGGTCGTCAGAAGATCAACACATTCGGCTGCTGTACTCCTGCAGTAGAAGAAGTTGCTTCATGGAAGACACCTGTTCCCGGTGTTGGTGCGATCACATCAGCTCTGCTTGCTAAGAACCTGATCAAGGCCTGCAAGATTCAGAACGGTATCAAATAATTAACCATGCTATTTGCCGGAACAGTGCATATCCGGTAAACATAAACTGTACCTGAGTCCTGTGTATTTGGTCTCGGATACAGTGCCGGAGGAATTATGGATAATATGCGTGTATTCCGTAATTCCTCTGACAGAAAATATTAAAAATTCACAGAAAGGAGACAAATGTGAATTATCCTAAGTTTGTTTTAAAAGACAAAGCTGAACTGGAAGCTGCTTTAGCTGGCAAGGATAATCTCTATGTTGTTTCATGTAATAAGTGTTTCAAGGAAATTGAAATGACTGATGAACCTGAAGCAGCTGAGTTTACAGCACTGGCAGCTGAACTTGGAAAGAAGATCACTGGTTCAGTGATGATCGACTTCCTTTGCAACTCCGTTCAGACTGAAAAGAAATTGGCAGATGCAATTCCTGAAGGCACAGACTATCTGGTAATCATTGCCTGTGGTCTTGGTATCCAGACTGTTGCAAACCAGAAAGACATTCCCGTTGTTGCTGCAACAAACTCACTTAACTACATCGGAAGCCATGGTATGGCATTAACTCCCAAGACATGTGATGCATGTTCTCAGTGTTACCTGAACCTGACCGGAGGTATCTGTCCGATCGTTGACTGTACAAAGAGCCTGCTGAATGGTCAGTGTGGCGGTGCTAAAAACGGCAAGTGCGAAATCGATGGTAAGAAAGACTGTGCATGGGAAAATATTTACCAGCGTCTCGAAAAACAGGGCCGTCAGAAAGAATTCATCGATCAGCCTATCCAGTTACGTGACTATTCCAAGATCAACCATAAGGTGATCACCGAATATGTAAACAAGATTCGTGCAGAACGTCTTGAAGGATTCTACGGTGGTGTTCACCCTGCAGAACGCAAGGAATTCACAGAAGCTATTGCTCTTCAGAAGTTCCCTGAACCTGATGAAGTTATTATTCCTACTTCCATGCATGTTGGTGCACCTGCAACTCCTGTTGTTGCTGTTGGTGATACAGTTAAAGTTGGTCAGAAGATTGCTGAAGCTCCTTCTTTCATCAGCGCAAATGTACATTCTTCTGTATCCGGTACTGTTACAGCTGTAGAACCTCGCTTACATTCCAATGGTAAGGAAGTTGTTTCTATCGTGATCAAAAACGATGGAAAGAATGAACTTCATGAATCAGTTAAACCCGCTGGCAAGAGCCTGGATGAACTGACAAAAGAAGAAATCGTTGAAATCGTTAAGGAAAAGGGTATCACCGGTATGGGTGGTGCTGGTTTCCCTACATATGTAAAATTACAGCCTGGCAAACCTATTGATTATGTTCTGATCAATGGTTCCGAATGTGAACCTCTGCTGACAGCTGACCACAGAGCGATGCTGGAAAAGGCTGATGACATTCTGTTCGGTCTGAAAGCAGTTATGAAGGCTGTTGATGCTCCTAAGGGTATCATCGTTATTGAAAACAATAAGCCGGATGCAATTGAATTGATGAAGGCTAAGATTGAAGGTCTTGACAATATCGAAGTTTGTGAAGCAGCTACACAGTATCCTCAGGGTGCTGAAAAGATGATCATCAAACGTGCGGTAGGTCGTCAGGTACCCAGCGGCAAACTTCCTGCAGACGTAGGATGTGTTGTTGCCAACATCAGTACTGTAATCGCAATTTCAGATGCTATCCAGAAGGGTATGCCTCTGGTAGAACGTATCGTTACTATTACTGGTGAAAACATGGCCAGCAGAGGCAATTATCTGGTTAAGATCGGTACTCCCGTGAAGAACCTGATTGACTTCGCCGGCGGTATTGTTGGTGATGACGTAACACTGAAGATGGGCGGCCCTATGATGGGTGCAGTTCTGACAAATACAGACGTTCCTGTAATCAAGGGTACAAACGGCATTATTGCTGTTCCTACTGATCATACAGTTGAAGTGAAGTGTCTGAAGTGTGGTCGTTGTTCTGATGTCTGTCCTATGGAACTTGTTCCTATGAACTTTGCTAAGTATGTTGATGCAGGTAATGCACAGGCTCTGCTGGATGCACATATTATGGATTGTTTCCTGTGCCGCAGCTGTGAATATATCTGTTCCGCTAAGATTCCGTTGGTATCCAAGATTGGTGCCGGCAAGACAATGGTTATGGAGTTGAAGAAATAATATGTTAATAACTACATTAAAATCCAGAGACGCCATTGCAGCCCTGGTAGAGGGCAAGGCCTTCATCATCAACTGCCATGGATGCAAAGAAGTTGGATTCCCTGAAGCTGAAGCAGCTGAAATGGAAAAAGAACTTTGTGAAGCAGGTAAAGTCACTGGTATTATGACTACAGATTACATTTGTAATCCCGATAATTTCAAGCTTAGATTAAAAGCTTATCTTCCCCAGATCGCAGAAGCAGATACAATTCTTGTTCTTTCCTGCGGCGTGGGTGTACAGACTGTTGCTGAAATTTTTGAAGATAAGAAAGTTTGCGCTGCATGCGATACAACAAGACTTCCCGGTTTCCAGGGCGTTACTCCTCTGGAAGTAGCTTGTGATCAGTGCGGCGAATGTTATCTTACAATGACAGCTGGTATTTGTCCGATTACTGCATGTTCCAAGAGTCTGGTTAACGGTCCTTGCGGCGGTACAAAGATGGGCAAATGCGAAGTAGATCCTAACATGGAATGTGGTTGGGAAAGAATTTACAGACGTCTTGAAGCACAGGGTCGTCTGGATGTTCTGAAGTGCCCTACCAATATGCATGACTTCTCAACAGTTAAAGCAACTGCTGAATGTAAACAGTCAGAATAATAATATTGTTATATAATCTGAAAGAAATATAGGAGCAGTGAAAAATGAAAATTACAGAATTATTTGATAAGGGTGAATTCGTTATTTCCGCAGAAGTTGGTCCGCCGAAAGGATGCCACGCAGAAGAACTGATTGAAGAGGCTAAAAAGTATCTGCAGAATGTTCATGCTATCAACGTAACAGATAACCAGTCATCCGTAATGCGTCTTGGCTCTCTGGCAGTTTGTAAGATGCTGAAGGATGCAGGTTTTAATCCCATTTTCCAGATGACATGCCGTGACAGAAACAGATTAGCTCTGCAGTCTGATCTGCTTAGCGCTGCTGCACTCGGTATCGACAACGTATTAGCACTGACAGGTGACCATACATTCATCGGTGACCATCCTCAGGCTAAACCCGTATTCGACCTTGACTCCGCGTCTCTGCTGCATACAATGAGAACTCTTGAAGGCGGCCATGATCTTGCAGGTCTTGATCTGGTAGGTGAACCTCCTAAGTTCGCAAAAGGTGCTGTAGTTTCTCCTTGTTCTGACAGCGTTGATGCTCAGCTGGTTAAGATGGAAAGAAAGATCGCTGCAGGTGCTGAATTCTTCCAGACCCAGGCTGTATTCGACAGCGAACAGTTCATTAAATTCATGGAAAAAGCAAAAGAATTCGGTAAGCCCGTTCAGTTAGGTATCATTATTCCTAAGAACGTTGGTATGTGCCGTTTCATGAACAACAACGTAGCTGGTGTATCTATTCCTGAATCTATCTTTGACGAACTGAAGGCTGATAAGGAAAAGACCAAAGCTGGTATTACCGGTGTTGAAATCGCTGCACGTATCATCCGTGAATGCAAGCCTTACTGTCAGGGTGTTCATGTTATGACACTTGGTTGGGAAGACAAGATTCCCAGCTTAATGGAACAGGCAGGTCTGTAATCCGATTTATATTTACAAAGTATTTGACTGCGTAGTCAGAACGTAATAATGCGGCATAGTTCATGTGATAATATCATTTTGACGAAGTAGATGATATCTGATTTGTAATTACGGAATATCTGGCTGCGCGGCAGAACGTAATAATGTGACACAGTACATGTGATACAATTATCCATGTACTGTGTCATTTTTCGTTTCCGTTCAGGCTGAAATCGATAAATCACTGTGTGCACTGTGTGTTTCCTCGGTTTCAGCCTGAACGGAAGAATTGCTTGACGTAAGCACAGAATAATGCTAATCTAATTTCAGCATATTTGATTTCGTCATGTGCAGACGGATGAGGATAATAAAAAGGAGACTGATATTATGAGCAATATTCCTGCAGATTTACAATATACAAAAGAACACGTATGGGTTAAAGTCGAAGGTAACATTGTTGTCATGGGTATAACTGATTATGCACAGGACCAGTTGGGCGATATCATTTTCGTTGACCTTCCTGAAACTGACGAAGAAATCTCAATTGGCGATGTTTTCACAGAATTTGAATCTTCCAGGATGACTTATGAAGTTCTTTCACCGTTAAGCGGTAAGATTGTTGCTTCTAATGAAGAACTTGATTATTCACCGGAATTAATCAATGAAGATGCATATGCGAACTGGATAATTAAAGTTATTCTTTCCGATGATACAGAACTGGATGATCTGCTATCTTCAGAAGAATATAAAGCCTGTATTGACGAATGATCTGATTCTGAATGATGGGATCTGATCAGGAAAATATGAACTGGATTGGATGAAAAGAAAGGGCATACAAAGGTATGCCTCTTTTTACTGTTTGTTCGGTTTAAGGATCATTTTACTCCTCATTTCGAATCCGGTTCGGATTTTTTGCAGCCATTGATTTCAATTTATACAGAATAGGAACAGAAGAAAATGAATAAAAACGGAACAGAAAATAGAAAAGCACTTTTTTTTGATATAGATGGAACGATATTAAGCGAAGAAACCAAAATGATTCCCCATAGCGCCGTAGAAGCAATTCTGGCAGCCAGAGAAAATGGACATTTGACCTTTATCAATACAGGACGTACCAGAGCGTGTCTTCCTGACAAGATTAAAGAGGTTGAATTTGATGGGATTCTTTGTGGATGTGGTACCGAATTGATTTTTCATGGAGAAAGTATCCTGCATCAGTCTCTGGACAGACAATTATGCTGCCGGATTGCAGAGGCTGTCAGAAAAGCCAGTGTGGGAGCAATTCTGGAAGGAGAGTCTTTCTTTTTTCATGTACCGGATCGACCGGCATTTCAATTTCTGAAAACCGGAGGCGGTCTTAAGGAAGATGCCAGAATGGATCTGGTTTTTGATTGGGAACCGGAAGATACGGTATTTGATAAATTTGTATATTGGTCTGATGAAAAGTCGGATCAGAATGAACTGATGAAAGTGGTTCAGCCCTATATGGATATTATGGTGAGGGGAAATAACTTTTATGAAATTGTTCCCAGAGGATATACCAAGGCGAAGGCAATTCAGATTGTTCAGGAAATGTTTCATATTGATCTGGAAAATACATATGTGTTTGGAGACAGCAGCAACGATTTGAGTATGTTTGAATATAGTCCAAATGCCATTGCCATGGGACAACATGATCCGATTCTTGATCCATATGCAAGCTATGTGACGGATACGGTGGAAAATGATGGAATCTGGAAAGCCATGAAAGCATTGAAACTTATATAAAGTGAAATGAAGAGGAGAAAAAGCAATGATACAGGATATTATGCCCAGTGTTTATCATGTGGAATATCGTAATGTACTGCCGGTTCCGGATGCATGTCTGATTGGAGTGGAGGGACGCAGCATTTACATGAAAAAGGTTGGAGAGCAGCTGGAGTTTCTTCATTTTTCTGATCTGATCAATGAAAAAGAAACAGAGAAGAAAAATGAAAGCTTCAGTATGTTTCTTGATGCAGTTCATTATCTG